>JALYJG010000006.1 GCA_030775365.1 Pseudomonadota bacterium | reverse complement strand
ATTGCGATCCCTGCTTCATTGCGTATTACCAGATATCACAGACCGATCTCAATACCAACGAGACACAGGGCGAGCTCTCTTTCCTCGCTAAAGCCAGCGAATAAGAGCTAGGTCAGCATCAGCATCAGAGATCCTATGCCGGCGGCCCAGCAATACCAGGCGAAGGGATCCAACGCCTCGAAGTCCTGCTTTTTGAAGTAATACATGAGCCCCGCGGTCGTGGCGTAAGCGGTGACACCTGCGACAGCGCCCGCCGTGATCATCAATCCGATATCCATATGCACGGTGTCTTGCAGCTTCAGCAGCTTAGGTACTTCGAGCACACCTGCGCCCGCGATGACGGGCGTTGCCAACAAGAACGAAAAACGGGCCGAGTCTCTATGCTTTAAACCCGCAATCAGGCCGCCGACCATCGTGGCTCCAGAACGAGAGACCCCGGGAATGAGCGCGAGCGCCTGACATGCCCCGATAGCCAACGCCGCCTTCCAACCCAATTTATCAAGAGACTTGTAGCCCGCATGTTTGATGCGCTCGCCCGTGAAGAGGATAGCCCCGTTGACGATCAAGAATATGGCCGCCAGCACGGGCGAGCCGAAAAAATCACGCAGGATATGCTCGAGCGCGAAACCGAGAATGACGGCCGGCAGTGTGGCAATGCAAATCAAAATAAAGATCTTGCGGGCGCTTGTGCTGCCTTTGCCGCCGCGGCCGAGGATTGCCAGGGCAAAGCCGACCCAGTCGCGCCAGAAGTAAAGAAAAAGCGCCAGAGCTGTCCCGAGATGCAACACGACAAGGAACGGCAAGAAATCCGGCGCTTTTTGATCCAAGCTCCAACCGAGCAGGCGTGGCAAGATAACGGCATGCCCTAGGCTGCTGACAGGAAACAGCTCTGTCGCACCCTGCAAAATGGCAATGAACAACGCCTGAAATGCCGTCATCTGACAACCCGCCCAACTGCTATTTTTTGTCGGCTTTGACGTCGGCCGCAACCTGCATGCGAACTATTTTTGTCGGGTTATCGACTTGACCATTGTTGATTTCGGTTCCGGCCTTGACCTTGTCGACGAATTCCATTCCCGAGACGACATTGCCCCAGACAGTGTACTTGCCGTCCAGGAATGATGCCGGGGCAAAGCAAATAAAGAACTGGCTGTCGGCCGAATTGGGGTCATTTGCACGCGCCATGGAAACCGTACCGCGGACATGGGGTGTATTGGAAAATTCAGCCTGCAGCCGTTTTCCCGAACCGCCGGTACCATCGCCACGCGGATCGCCGGTCTGGGCCATGAACCCTGGAATGACGCGGTGGAAGGCAAGACCGTCGTAGAAGCCCTGCCGAACCAGTTCTTTGATGCGAGCGACATGATTAGGCGCCAGGTCGGGGCGCATCTCGATAACCACCCGACCGTCGGGTAAATCCAGATAGAGCGTGTTTTGCAGGTCGGGCGTGGACTTTGCGTCAGCGGCGGATGCGGCCATAGGATAAACTCCAGAAAGTAGGACAAAAAACAGGACAAGCAGGCGTTTCATCGTGCGGGACCTTATGTTATGCGTGGACGGGCCTTGATAATCTCTCTTTCTGCCCTTTATAGTCTGGCTGTCAAGGGTAACCGGTTTATTGGCCCCTCCCCCTTCTAGCCTTTACCTGAAAACATGAACCGCTTCGCCGTTCTTTTCGCACTGATCGCCGCTTTTGTTGTCTCGCCGTCGGTCGCGGGAGCGCAGCAAATCAATTCGCCATTGGAACGACCGCAACCCCAAATGGACGTCCGTATAGCTGCGGTCGTCAACGACAACATCATATCGACGGTGGATCTGGAGGCACGGATAAGGCTGGCCATGCTCTCTTCCGGACTGCCGGCTACGCAAGAGGTCGTGCACCGTCTTCTGCCCCAAGTCCTGCACGGCCTCATCGACGAGCAGCTGCAGCTGCAAGAAGCAAAACGGCTCGATATTACGATCTCACATGAAGAAATCGACAAGACGCTCGAGCGGATCGGTGAGGATAATCATATTCCGGGCGACATGAAGTCTTACGTCGCTAGCCATGGCGTCCCGGTCGAAAGCCTGGTCAGCCAAATTCGCGGCGCCCTGGCTTGGAACAGGGTTATACAACGAGAATTGCGGCCGCATGTCGAAGTCGGGGACGATGAAGTCGATTCGGCCATCGAACGCATCCGTGCCAATGCCGGTAAGGAGGAGTATCTTGTCAGCGAGATTTTTCTCGCCGTCGATACGCCGCAGGACGAGGATCAGGTCCGACAGTTCGCGGAGAACGTGACCCAACAGCTCAAGGACGGAGCAAGTTTTGCCGCCGTGGCACGGCAATTCTCGCAAGGGACCGGGGCAGCGGGCGGCGGGGATATAGGCTGGATCCAAGAAGGTCAAATGCCGACCGAGCTCAACAAGACGCTCGTGACGATGAAACCGGGGGAAATTGCCGGCCCCATTCGCTCTGCCAATGGCTTCCATATCCTTGGCCTCAAAGAAAAGCGCACGATAGCCGCCAGCAGCGCGGGTCCGATCAAGCTGTCTCTCCAACAGGCCTTCCGGCCTTTTGACGCCGGTGCCGGAAAGGAGGCGATCCTGCAAGAGGCCGAGCACATGCGGGCGACGATTTCCAGTTGCGGTACTTTGCCGACTCAGTTTGCCGAACATTTTCCCGCCTGGCATCTGCAGGGCATGGGTGAGGTGGACATGTCCAAGCTTCCGTCCTGGATCGCCGATAAGGTCCGGGATTTGCCCGTGGGCAAGCCGAGCGAAGCTTTGCCGACCGATAAGGGCGGGCTGGTTTTCTTTGTTTGCGAGCGGCACGTGCCGGACGGAAGTATCGACCGGAACACCGTTGTTGCCAGCATCGGTACCGAAAAGCTCGAACTTCAGGCGCGGCGTCTGCTGCGGGATCTCCGCCGCCAGGCCTATATCGATATCAGGCTGCCCTCGGCGCCTTGATGCCGGCCTTTGACCCTGACTCCCTGCCCCCACTGCGCGACGTTATCGCGCGGCACGGACTGATGGCAAAAAAATCTCTCGGCCAGCACTTTCTCTGCGATCTCAATCTGACGCGGCGCATCGCGGCCTGCGCGGGCGATCTAAAAGGCTGCACGGTCTTTGAGATCGGTCCGGGCCCTGGAGGCCTGACCCGAGCCCTCCTCGCCACCGGCGCGGAGAAGGTTATTGCGATCGAAAAAGATCGGCGCTGCATCGAGGCCCTTGGCAGCCTCGTGGAGGCCGCGCAAGGTCGGCTGCAGATTATTGAGGCGGATGCCCTAAAATGCGATTTGCCCTCGCAGGCCACAGGGCCTTTGGCGATCGTCGCCAATCTGCCCTACAATATCGGCACCGAATTGCTGATCAAGTGGCTGCACGAGATCGATGCCTATCGCAGTCTCACGCTTATGTTCCAGTCCGAAGTCGTTGACCGCCTGGTCGCAAAGCCGGGGGGCAAAGTCTATGGGCGGCTGTCGGTCATTACACAGTTCTGCTGCGATGCCGCACGCGCATTTAACATTCCGGCGCGCGCCTTTACGCCGCCCCCAAAAGTGGATTCGTCGGTTGTTCATCTCACGCCACGCGCCAACCGGGTTCCGGATCTGCCTCTGGAATCGCTGGAAGCCATTACGGCCGCCGCTTTCGGCCAGCGCCGCAAGATGTTGCGCTCAGGCCTGCGGGCGCTGGGCGGCGAGGAAGTGCTCAACAAATGCGGAATCAACCCTGAAAGCCGCGCCGAGACTCTGTCCGTTGCCGACTTTGTGACGCTCGCGCGGGCGATGATCGGCCCCAAGAGTTGAGCCCGGCGCCGAGTCTGCGGTTAGGCCTTGCGCGCATAGGGGCTTGTGCCCTTATACGGAACGCTGTACTTTTTTTTCAAAGAACCAACTCACTCACCAGGGGTCCACCATGCCTAAATCTCGTTTCACAGCCTGTGCAATCGTGTTGGCAGTCGCGGCAATGAGCGGGGTTGCTTCCCCAAGAGCGCATGCGCAAGCACCCACGGTCGCCGCGCAGCCCGCACCTGCGACCAATTCCGGTTTCCCGCCGCTCGAATCTAAAAGCTTTGATCAGTATCCGAGCTTTGTGGAGTTCAGTGGCGCCGCATCCAACAACGGTGGTATGCAGTTCACACTTCGCTGCGGGTACCTGCCCGTAAATGGCAAATTGACCCCGGACCCCACTCTCAACGATATGTCGGTGCTTAACACGACGAGCAATAGCTACACGCGCTATCAGAACATCAATGGCAAATCGGTCCTATCTGGGCCCGACGCCTCCATCGCCGGGGGCAAGCAGGTCGTGGTGGAAGTCGTCGAAGGCGATGGTTCGGTCCGCGCGAAGAGCTGTGTGGCCGATAACAGTACGGACACGATATCGGCTTGCATAACGGCACAACCCCTGATGACGGCCAGCCAAGTCAGCGCCGAAGGGGCAGCCGTTCAAAAGCAGTGCGAGAGCTTCCTGCAGAAAGCCTCAATCAATCCCCAGCTGTTCGACGCTGCGAAAACGGCCGCGTATAAAAAGAAGCTGGAGGCCAAGCTAGCGGCGGTTGAGGCGCCCTAACGTAGCGGCTGCGGGCACTTTACCAGGGCGCCACACTCAAGGGGTCAAATGCCTGGCCAAATCCTCGTAAAACGCTAGCGTTTCCGGATTAACCAGGGAAGCCGTGTTGGTGACGGGCTTGCCGTTGAAAATATTTTCGACGGCAATCTCCGCCTTTTTGGCGTTGCGCGTCATGGGTATCCCCGTCGTTTGATAGATCGCGTCGGGCACATGGCGGGGCGACCCTTGGTCCTTCATATGGGCGGCAATTTTGTGCTTGAGTTCGTCCGTCAGCTGGGCGCCCCCAGGAAGCTTCACGAACAGAAGAATGCGTTCATCTCCTGGTATCCTTTGACTGACGATAAGACTGTCCTCGATCTCGGGCAGCTTCTCCACCAGATTGTAAAACTCGGCCGTACCGATGCGAATGCCCTGCCGGTTGGTTGTCGAATCTGAGCGCCCGTGGATAATAAAACCGCCATGCGCGGTGCGCTCGGACCAGTCGCCGTGGTGCCAGATGTTCGGCCAGCGCTGGAAATAGGCGGCCCTATATTTTTTCATACCGGGGTCGTTCCAGAACGCGACCGGCATGACGGGGAAAGACTTTCGACAAACGAGCTCACCAGCCCCTGTCTTGATTTCCTCCCCCTGTTCGTCGAACACAGCCACATCCATGCCGAGAGCAGCACCGGCGATCTCGCCGCGCCAGACGGGCGACAAAGGATTTCCGCAGACAAACAGGCTGACGATGTCGCTGCCACCGGAAATCGAGGAGATGGGCACGTCACCCAGCACCTTGTCGTAGAGGTAATCAAAATGTTCGGCTAAGAGCGGCGCACCTGTTGACGTCAGCAGCCCGAGCGACTGAAGATCATGGGTCTTCTTCGGTTCCAAATTTAGGTTTTTGATGCCTTGCACGAAGGGTGCCGAGGTGCCGAATAACGTGAAGCGTTCGGCTTGGGCAAAATCAAACAGGATGTTGCCGTTATTCACGAGCGGATTGCCGTCGTAGAGCATCAGACTGGCTCCGACGGCAAGCGCAGATGCCAGCCAATTCCACATCATCCAACCGCAGGTTGTGTGGTAAAAGACCCTGTCGCCCTCGCCGATATCGCATAGTAACCGGTGCTCTTTCAAATGCTGCAACAACACCCCGCCTTGTCCGTGAACAAAGCACTTTGGTAAACCCGTTGTACCGGACGAATAAAGAATGAAGAGCGGGTGTGAAAAGGGCAGCTGCTCGAAGTCGATTTTCCCCGGGACGCCCTGCTTGACGATGTCCGGAAAGCTCACGCCGTTGCGAAGAAAATCGGCCGGCGGGGCGTCGTGGATCAAGGGGAGCAGGATGGTCTCCCGGACCGTCGGCAGTGCGGCTTCGATTTCGCGTATTTTCGATGCCAGGTCGATAACCTTACCTTTATAAAACTGCCCATCAGTGGCGAAAAGGATTTTCGGCTCGATTTGCCCGAAGCGACTCAAAATCAGCGGGGTACCAAAATCGGGCGAACAGGACGAGAACACAGCCCCGACCGCGCTCGATGCCAGCATGGCGGCGATGGCTTCAGGAACGTTGGCCACGAGGGCGGCGACACGATCGCCTGGTTCAACGCCGCGGGAACGCAGATGCTGCACAAGGACCGAGACCTGATCGTAGAGTTGGCCAAAAGTCAGGCGACGCTTGATTTTATCTTCGGCCCAGAACACGAGAGCCCGCCGGTCGCGGCCACCATCCTCCGCGACGCGCAAAAGATTTTCAGCGTAATTCAGTTTCGCCTGCGGAAACCAGGTGGTGCCCGGCATTACGTCGCCGTCACGCAAAATTTCAGTGCCTTTCGCGGCGGCGCGCACCCCACAAAAGTCCCAGACTAACGACCAGAACTCGGCGCGGTTCTCGACCGACCACTTGTGCAGCTCGGCATAGGTCTGCACCTGAATGCCGTACCGATCGGCGACGACGCGTATGAACGCCCCGATTTGCGTCCGGGCCAACGCATCGATAGCGGGCTGCCACATTGGCGTCTCTGAAGGAGAGGGAGAGGTCACAACAGGCGGCCTGATTATTGTCTCGAGGAGCAGGGTCATAAACTACCATCAAGGCGGCCCAAAGGGAAACCCAATCGGACCGATTTCATGCGACGCCCTCGGCATGTCCGGGAGCAGAGCCAACGCCTCACCAATCCCCGCCTGCCGCCAGCCCATCTATTATGTCTCTGCTAACAGCCGGTGAAAGGCGTTCGCTTTAGCAGCTGGGAGGTCAATAATTCCCACTGGCAATTAGCGCGGGATTCTCCTACGTTCCGAGCCCTTTTGGTTGAGCTTGGATGCCATGTTGAACCGGCACGAAAATCCGCCGTCTCGTGAGGCGCGCATTATTGAACTGGACGCTCTCCGTGGGCTCGCGGCCTTCGCCGTGCTGTTGTACCATTTTACGTCGGTCTATCCCCGCCTTATCGCCCAAGAGGGCTTCCCCGGGATACCGCAAGTGTGGTGCGGGTATTTTGGCGTTGAGCTTTTCTTTATGATCAGTGGCTTTGTCGTTTTCTTTACGGCCCAAAGAGCTCACACAACGGCAAGCTTCGCGGTTTCTCGCTTCGCCCGCCTATATCCCGCCTACTGGGTGGCCGTTTTGCTGGCCACGCTCATTCAGGTCTTGCAGGGGGCGGATTTGCCCCAGCTTTTCCGTCAGATGATGATCAACCTGACGATGCTGCAAACTTTCATTGGCGTGAAAAACCTCGACGGAAGTTATTGGACTTTAGCGTTCGAGCTATCCTTTTATGCGCTCATTGTCGTAGCCCTCAGAGCGACCGTCGCCCGCGGCCGGCCCGTCGAGTGGGCGTTTATCGCGTGGCTTGCTATGGCGACTGTTCTCCGTGGGAGCGCTCTGCAAATTCCCTATCGTCTGAGCATAATCACGCTGCTCTATTATGGTCAGTTTTTTGTGTTTGGGTCGGCTTTCTATATCATTCAGTCCGGAGCCGCCAAGGGGCTGACCTATTTTGTGGCGCTCTGGGCTTTGCTGATTTCGGCGTTTGGGGCCGATCCCCATACGCCCGCTGCGGGGTTCACGGATTATTTTCCAATGGCTTTGGCCTGCGCCGCGATTTTCGTGGCTTCGGTGCTGTACAAGCCGAGGTTCTTAAGATTTTCCATTTTTACTTTTTTGGGACGCATATCCTATTCACTCTACCTCACCCATAGTAGCCTCGGCTTTTTCGTCATGACGAAAACCTTGCGCTCAGGTGCCACACCCTTAGAAGCGATTATTCTTGCCACCGCCCTAGCCATTGCCGTGGGTTACCTTCTCAACCTGACGGTCGAGACACCTGGCCGCTACGCCCTACGGTACGCCCTCAGCCGGTACACTTCACCCTCAAAGCCGATCACCGCGGATCCTTTATAAGATGTGCAACGGTTCTTGCCAGCGATCGGTGAATCTCAGGCCAGCTTCGTATAAAGCTTCGAGGTACGGTGAGGGCGGGGCCGAGCCCCGGGACAGGGAAACCTGAGCGGGACAAATTCACACTGTCTTTCCGGAAGGGCTTCGGCCTTGGTTGAGCGCAAGGCCTTCGATGAAATGGCTCCCCGGACAGGACTTGAACCTGTGACAAGGCGATTAACAGTCGCCTGCTCTACCAACTGAGCTACCGGGGAATTGGGGTGTATCTATAGTCACGACCAATCCAAAGCGCAACGAAAAATATAACAAATACAGATCCTAAGGGGTGGGCGCGCGGCATTGCCGAATTCGGTGAATTTCGTGCTAGTTTGGCGCTCAGAAAAAGTCCCCCCGGCCCCGGAGAGCCCATGGAACATCGGAAGCTCGGCAAAAGCGATCTTAGCGTGTCTGCTCTTGGCCTTGGCTGCATGGGTATGTCGGAGTTCTATGGTGACGGTGACGAGGCAGAATCCATCGCTGTTATTCACCGGGCCCTCGACCTCGGCGTCAATTTCCTCGATACGGCCGATATGTACGGCGTCGGTAGCAACGAAGAGCTCGTCGGCCGGGCCATCAAAGATCGCCGGAGCCATGTTGTGCTGGCAACCAAATTCGGCAATATGCGTGCGCCAAATGGCGACCGCCTCGGAATTAACGGCAAACCTGAATATGTGCGCGCGGCGTGCAACGCCAGCCTAAAGCGCCTGAAGATTGATGTTATCGACCTCTACTACCAGCACCGTGTCGACCCGGCCACGCCAATCGAGGAGACCGTGGGGGCGATGGCCGAGCTCGTCAAGCAAGGTAAGGTCCGTTTCCTTGGGCTTTCCGAAGCGGCGCCAGCCACAATTCGACGCGCGCATGCGGTGCATCCGATTACGGCTCTTCAGACCGAGTATTCGCTTTGGAGCCGCGAGCCGGAACAAGAAATTCTGCCGACCTTGCGTGAACTCGGCATCGGGTTTGTTCCTTACAGCCCCTTAGGGAGAGGCTTCCTGACAGGCCGTTTTAAAAGCCGTGCTGACCTCTCGGCCGATGATTTTCGCAAGCAGACGCCGCGCTTTTCGCACGAAAACTTTCAGCGCAATCTTACCCTGGTGGCCGAGCTGGAGCGCATCGCTGCGGCGAAAGGGTGCAAACCCGCGCAGGTCGCACTCGCCTGGGTTCTGGGGAAAGGCCCCGACATAGCGCCGATACCCGGGACCAAGCGAGTAGCGTATCTCGAAGAAAACGTCGCCGCCGCCACCGTGGAGCTGACGCAGAACGAGGTGGCGCAAATTGAGGCCAGTTTCCCCGTTGGCGCTGCCGCGGGCGGCCGCTACCCCGATACGGCCATGAAAGCTGTCAATTTATAGTCTGCCCTTTTATTCCACGGAGCCTTCCATGCACGACTTGCTTTACGTCACCGGTGATGAACTCAAAAATAATCTCGCGAAATACCGGCTCGAGGCGCAGTCAAAGCCCGTCGGAATTTGGGATGCAGGACAGGATACAGCCGATGTGGTGTTGATCTCTGCCAGGGAATATCGCCGACTCAACCGCGCTCCACGTCAGGTGGTGCGTGTTGATGACATGACCGATGAACAGTTCAACAAGATTGCCTCCGCCACGATGTCGCCCGAGCATTCGCATCTCGATCAGGCGGTCAAAACGATCGAAGAGGATTTGGATAAGGGTTAACGCCATGGACATTCCTCGCCCTGAAGCGGGGCTCGTCATCTCCTATTTTTATCTTTGGCGGCGCGAACATGAGCGGGGTCAAGAGGAAGGGCTTAAAGCGCGGCCAAGCCTTATTATGGCGAACACGACAGCGAACAGCACCTATCTTGTCGACGTCGTCCCCATCACACACAGCATGCCGGCTAAGGGCCAGGCCGCGGTGGAGCTGCCACCGGCTGTCAAAAAACTTTTGAATTTGGACGGCGATCGTTCATGGGTGGTGCTGGACGAAGTGAACACCTTCGAATGGCCCGGGCCAGATCTGT
Organism: Pseudomonadota bacterium; assembly: GCA_030775365.1. Lineage (GTDB taxonomy): Bacteria > Pseudomonadota > Alphaproteobacteria > UBA9219 > UBA9219 > JALYJG01. The sequence continues at coordinate 9,749 of JALYJG010000006.1, read as the reverse complement.
CACCTGTTCGACGCGGCTCAAATCAAGTCAGCTACGGGCCCGTGCCGCCGTCTTTTTTCAAACAGATTCAGGCCGCGTTCTCCGCTCAGCGGGCCCGGCGTGCCCTCAACGTCGTGCTGCGCACGGACGCGCCCAAAGAATACGCGACCTGATTCGTATCCGTGATCATCGCTACAGCGAAGCCCGCCGCGCGCCATAAAGCCGGCATTAGAAACTGTGGAACACAGCGCGGCCATGAAAAGCGGTCGTGTTCATAGTCCAAGGTGGGTGAGAGCGATCTGAAGCAATATCTATCGACGTTACTGGATGCCGAGCAGCTTGCCGGGGAACGCGCGTCTGTTGATATTAACCATACAGTATAGTGAGACAATTCTCGCATTAACCATAGATATTATTTGTTAAAAATACACGTTCTGCTATCCAGCATGTACTCCACTCACTCAATGAAGGAAACTTTACATGTCTACAATCAATTTCGGGGTCGCAGTGCCCCAGGGCGCACTGACGGGCAATGTCGACGGTATCAATGCCTATGTCAGCTCGTATATCGCCACGGATGTAAGCGGCGGTTACCAGCTTCCGAATACAACGATTTTCTGCATCTCGCCCGACCAGATCGCCTCAACGGCGGTGTCGTCCTACACCGTGCTTCAGGGCGTCACGAACCCCAACTTCTCGACGCAGCAGATCAGCGCTCTCGAAGGCATCTTCAGCCATTACATTGACGCCGGCGACACAAGCGCAAATGCGCAGGCCATTACGATGGTCGCTGACTGGAAGATTGTGAACCCTAAACTGGTTGTCTCCAACATCTCGCAGAACGTTTTGAACGCTGCGGATGTCCTGGCCAACCAAGCGCTGGCCTCGCAGCTGACAATTGATCCGACCCTCAAGTTCACCACCTTGCAGAGCCAAGGGGGATGCAGCCAGGATTTCGTCAATATCAGCCAGGTACCACTGCCAGCAAGCTTGGGAATGTTCGTCTGCGCCATTGCGCTTCTCGGGCTCTACGCGGCCCGCAAGAAGCTTGCAGCCGTATAAGTTTGAAATCTTGCCGATCGGAAAAGGGGCTGCAAAGCCCCTTTTTCTTTTGTCCGCATCGGGGCGCACTCGAAGGCCAGTCGTTGAGAGTGCCCGCATCCCCGGTCTAAAAATGCGTCTCATACTCCAGAAGAATACGCCCGGCACTCGCAGAAGATGTGTCTGTCAGACCGAAAAGGTATGCGACCTGGTATTTCAACGCGCCGAATAAAGTGCCGTAAACGGCTGGCCCGACATAATGCCTCTGCAAATCGGTCTGCCGTAGGATATCCCCTGTCCCTAAATCACTTTGCACCTCAAAGCCTGGCTGAATCCACTGGTTGTAGCGGTAGCGGACGTTGCCGAGGAACACGTAATCTGGACCGTCACCGGGCGAAAAACGGCCAACGCTTTCGGTTAAGCCCGCATTGACCATCGCCGTAAAGGCGTCAAGGAAGTCCTTCTGCAGCAGCAATTTGACTTCGAGTTGATCAGCTGTCCGTGGCTGGAGCGCAAAATCGTAAGCAACGAGAACGCCGCTGTCGAGCCAGTTTTCACCCTGTTCAAAGAACTGATAGCGACCCTCAATTTCAGCGTCCGCAACGCGTGGATGGTCCAGAGGCGCTTTAGCGAACGCAACGGTCGTCGCCACCATCAGCCGGTCCATAATGCCGTATTCGAGCTGCACCTGATGCCCCTCTTCATCGTTCTTGGCAGCGGCTCTGTCGAATGTGCGGCTGGCATTGTATTCAATGGAGAGTTCCTTTGGTTCGGCATTCGGGGAATAGATTTCGTCCAACGCCCAAGCGTGACAAGGGACAAGACTTGCGGCTCCGGCCAAAATCAAAAAGGCGCCCACCACACGCCCCGCCCTGCCGGCACGGTCGATAGCGGCGGCGGCTGTTATGAGAATTAAGAGTACGCCCACATAAACGAGAACTTGAATGAGCGACGGCCGCGCGGTGTAACCCACGAGCGCATGTAATGATCTTCCGAGGACGCTCTCCTCACTCAACAGCCAGGACGTGTCCCAGATTTGCTGGGACACGCCATCAAAGTAACCAGCTGCGGACAAATAACCGACGCCCTGCGAGGCGAGACCTGCCACCAAAACATAGAGGAGCCAGCTTGTGACCCGCAGAACATGGCGTGCCGGAATTTTTAGCAGACCGTAATAGAGCATCACCCCAACGATGCCGCCGGCGGCCACACCGGCGATGGTGCCTTCCACGACAGCGGCCGTCGTCTGTCCGGACAGGACCATGCTATAGATAAAGAGCACGATCTCCGAGCCCTCGCGGAGGAGGGCGAGCCCGATAATGACCGCCAATGAGTAGAGCGGTAGTTTGCCACTGACGACGTCCGTTCCGATTTTGCGCAAGTCCGCGGCCATCGTGCGAGCGTTTTTGCGCAACCACAATACGGTCCAGCCGATGAAGGCGGAGGCCGTAAACAGAACCATGGCATTAAAGAATTCCTGGCCCATGCCGGAAAGCGATTCCGATATCGTTCGCGCAAAAAGCGCGACAAGGCCCGCACCTACACAGCCCCCGACGAAGCCTCCCACGACCCAGACGCCGCGGCGGGGGACACCGCGCGTTGCCGCCAGCACGACCCCAATGATCATCGATATTTCAATTATTTCCCGGAAAATAATGAGTGCGGTCGAGAGCATGTGACGCCTTGGTCTGGCAACGGCTGCGAAAAATTATTTGACGGCTATCGCGCCCGAGGTCTGCCGGTTGAAATCGTCGAAATAGCTATACTGGCCTGCGCCAAGCGGTCCGACGAAAATAGTGATCTCAGTGCCGGCCGGGACGATCTTTTCCCGGTTGAGGTCACTGCTTTCGAATTCGACGGTCGCAGGGCTCGCATTTTTAACTGTGATTTTTACTTTCTGATTGGCCGGAATTGTCAGAACGGGGGGCATGAATTGATGATCGCGCACGGTCAGCACATAATCTTCGGCGCGGGCCGGAGCCCCACCGAATAAGACCAGGGCCACAAGAAATGTAAGGCGCGTTAGGCCCTGCATGTTGGGCATAGACAAAGTCTCCTCGCGGCTCTTTCAAGTCGCCACATTGTTAAGAATGATTCTTAATTGTAGGTATATTAATAATCATTCTCAATTGGCCACGCAAGGCTTTTATGCTCCGCCTTGTGGCCCACTGAGGAGCCAACATCGCTTGAGCATCAAAAACCAAGTACCCTTGAGTGGTGCTGCGGCCGGACCGGAGGTAGGCAAGTACGTATGGCCGCACCTTTTCTGACCTCGTGCCAGCGGAGATGTTGCGTCGGTTCGCTGTAGCCTTCTTCTAAGTTTCATCTAAGCTTAACCAGCTAAGCTCTCCAGCTATAACCCATGATATCGGCAGAACGGTAAGGGGCAGCGCTAATGGGGCGACCGAAGAGCTCAACGATGTGCAACACCGAACACTCACTCTCGCTCATAAATAATCCTGCTCTTCTGGCACCGAAAACGATGACATTGAAGATCGCCGGCTTATTGGTCTGCGCCCTCCTCGCAGCTTGCACGAGCTATGAGCCATTGCCCCTTTCCGACAGCCCGGACTTAGCGACGGGCTTGCCAACAACCCTCGATCCGGGGAAGCCGCTGACAATGGCGGATATAACCCGACTTACTCTCGAGCTTAACCCCGCGCTCAACAGTGGCCGCAACGACAAGCAGGTGGCGCAAGCGCAAATCATTCAGGCCGGCGCCCTACCGAACCCGCAATTTAATGGTGCCTACGGTTTTCTCTTGGGTGGTCCGGCCTTGTTCGACGCTTTCACGGTCGCCTTCGGCGCGGACATTAAGGCCCTCATTGTTCGGGGAGCGGCCCGCAGTAGCGCCGAAAGGGAAGCGCAGAAGGTCGACGCCGACCTTTTATGGCAGGAATGGCAGACTATAACGAAGGCGCGCTTACTTTACGTGGATCTCATATCCCTGCAAAAGCAGCGTGACTTGCTTGCGCAAAACCAGGAATTATTTGCCGACCGTTATCATAAGAGCCATCAAGCCATGCTACGTGGGGATATCGATCTGACGGTCGAAGCGCCTGATTTGACGGCCCTGTCGGATATGACAAAGCAGCTCGCAGATCTCGACCGGCAGATCCAGTCCAAGTGGGTTGAGCTCGATGCACTGCTGAACTTAGATCCTCGCGCAAGGTTTCCGTTAAGCACCGACATCACTATCTCGACTGTCGACGCGATCGAAGTGCGCCGCGCGCTGCCGAATTTGCCGAGGACTCGCCCGGACTTGCTAGCGCTGCGCTACAGTTATCAATCGCAGGAAGAAAAGCTTCGGGGTGCCGTCCTGGGCCAATTTCCAGCGCTTATTTTCGGCGGCAATTATGGCAGCGACACCTCGCATGTCTACACAGGAGGTCCCGCGGTTACGCTCGATCTGCCGCTGCTTAATCGCAACCAGGGAAACATTGCCATCGAAACGTTTACACGCCAAAAATTGCATGATGAATATCAAATCCGCCTCAATACCGCGGACGGCGAAGTGAAGGCGATGTTGGCCTCTCAGGCGTTGCTGCAACAGCAATATGAGCAAATGCAAAGAGATGCCACCGCGGCCGACCAGGCCGCTGCGCATGCCGATAGGGCCTTCGCGGCCGGCAATATCGACGAGCGCAGTTACGTCGATTTCAAAACGACGCAGTTGAGCCGCCGACAACAAGTCGTGGCTTTAGAGCAAAACCTTCTCGAGGAGCAAGTATCTCTTGCATCGCTTATCGGCATCGATATGCCCGAACTCAAACCGCTGTTTCCGGAGGAAGAACCATGAACGCGATGAAACTGGTTGTCTTAGCTCTTTTTTTTCCGGCGCTGGCGCTCGCTGAGGAGCCAAGCGTTCTGATCACAACCCAGGAGGTGCATCAGGGGAGTATGCCGCAGATTGTGACGGCCTACGGGACCGTGGAGCCCTTGCCCGACGGTGTCACGAACATAAGCATGCAACGTGCTGGACAAGTGGCCAGCTTATCGGTCGCTCCCGGCCAGCAGGTGCAGCAAGGCGATGTGTTACTCTCCTTTACCTCCGATCCCGCTGCATTGCTGGCGTATGATCAGGCCGTTACTGCCCTGGAAGCGGCGACAAAGGAACAAAGTCGGGTACGGCAGCTTTTGGCGCAGCGTCTGGCGACGCAATCGCAGCTTACTCAAGCCAATAAAGCGCTCAGTGACGCCCAGTCTACACTCGAAGTTGAAAAAAAGGAGGGAAGCGATCTTAAAACACAGATTTTGAAGGCGCCGTATGATGGCACTGTCACCAATATCAGCGTGAATTCGGGCGACAGGGTGGCGGCAAACGCGGTCTTGTTGCAGTTGACGCATGGCAGCGGGCTGGCGGTCGGACTCGGGCTCCCCCTCAATGATCGGGCACATCTTCAGATTGGCCAACCCGTGCAACTCCACCCCCTCGATACCGCAAAGCCAGCCGTCGCGGGAAATGTGGCATTTGTCGGCAATATGCTGGATCCGAAAACGCGCCTCGTAAAGGTTCAAGTGACGATACCGAGCGAAGCGGCAAAAGATCTCGTGGCTGGCGAACAATTCCAAGCCGAGATAGAGGTCGGCAAACTCACCGGCACCATAGTACCCCGCCAAAGCGTGCTCAACGACGACCGCGGCTCTTATATATATCAAGTAAATGGCGATCAGGCGGCGCGCACGGGGGTGAAACTCGTCGGGGAGTCGGGCGGCGATTATGTGATCGACGGGCCGATCGACGTTAAAAAAGAGATTATCACCGAGGGCAATTATGAATTAAAGGACGGCGGCCACGTCCGCACAAGCAGTCACGCAGAGCCAAAAGCTGAGCCATGAGCTTTTCGAGTTTTCTTGAAGCGCACCGCCGGTCGGTTTTAGTCATAACGCTTGCGCTGGCCTGTGCCGGCGTCTTTACGGCGTTTATTCTACCGGTCGGGCTTTTCCCGAATGTGTCCTTTCCCCGCGTCGTTGTCACCCTCGATGCGGGCGACCGGCCTGCCGATCAAATGGCCTTACTGGTAACGACGCCCGTGGAGCAAGCGGTGCGCCGTGTTCCGGGCGTCTTGCAGGTGCGCTCGGTTTCAAGCCGCGGTTCCGGCGACATCTCGATCGATTTCGGGTGGGGCGCGGATATGATTTCTACGACGTTGCAAATCGAAAGCGCCGTGGCACAGGCCTTGCCAAGTCTGCCGCCAGGAACCAACTTTCTTGTCCGAAGAATGGATCCGACCGTATTTCCCATTGTCGCCTATGGCCTTACCTCGGACAAATTATCGCCGACCGAATTGCGCGATCTGGCGCAATACCAACTCATGCCGGCGCTCTCGTCCATTCCTGGGGTTGCCCACATTGATGTGCAAGGCGGGACGCAACGCGAAATCCAGGTGGAGATTAACCCCTACAGGCTCGATGCCTACGGCCTGGCCGCGACCGACATCGTTACAGCTTTAACCAACGCTAATGTGCTCGCCGCCGCCGGCAAACTTGAGGATCACTATAAACTTTATCTTGTCGTGGCCGAAAGCAGGCTTAAAGGCGAAGTTGATGTCGGGAACGTGGTGGTCAAAGAAATTGCCGGAGGCGCGATAAGGGTCAAGGATGTGGCCAAGGTCGTCGATGGCACGGTCCCGCAATGGACAATAGTCGATGAAGACGGAAAACCTGCCGTGCTGTTTCAGGTCTATCAGCAACCGAATGGCAACAACGTCCAAATTGCCAAAGCTGTACAACAGGCGCTCACGGATTTCGCGATGCCTCCCGGCGTGACGCTCTCGAATTGGTACGATCAAAGCGTTCTCGTGGCCCAAGCCGCGGCGAGTGTGCGCGATGCTATTCTGATCGGTCTTGTGCTCGCGGGTTGTGTGCTGTTCTTTTTCATGCGCAGCTGGCGCGTCACCGCCGTCCCCTTGATGATCGTGCCGGCCACGCTAGCGATCACGGTTCTGGCACTAAATTTGTGGGGCCAAAGCTTTAACATCATGACGCTGGGCGGCCTCGCCGCGGCCGTAGGGCTCGTCATCGACGACGTCATTGTCATGATCGAGCATATTGCGCGGCGCGCCTCTCGCGTCGATAACGCCCACAAAGATCCCTTAGAGGCGGCACGTGAATTTTTGCCGCCTCTCTCCGGATCGAGCCTTGCGACGCTCATCGTTTTCTTCCCTCTCGGGTTTTTGTCGGGGGTCACGGGCGCCTTTTTCAAGGCGTTGTCTTTAACCATGGGGACAGCGCTTGTCGTTTCTTACATATTGACGGCCCTCGTGGCGCCGGTGCTCGCACGTAAAATGATCGACTTTGATCGTTGGCACGATCCGGCTGCTGGCGGCGGGGGGCGGCTCGAAACGACGCATCGTAAATGGCTCGATCAGCTCTTCCGTAGGCCATCTTTGATTGCCGTTGCATTTATCCCACTCGTCTTGGTGGGTGTTCTTGCCTACAGCCATGTCGGCACCGGCTTCATGCCTCACATGGATGAAGGCGGCTTCGTGATCGATTACCGCACTGAGCCCGGCACATCTCTACAAGAGACCGATCGCGAACTGAGAGAGATAGAGGATATTTTGAAGGCGACCCCGGATGTCGCAACCTTTTCACGCCGGACCGGGTCGGGCCTCGGCGGCGGCTGGAATGAGCCGAATTCCGGAGATTTTTTTGTTCGCCTTAAGGCAAAGGGTCGCCGCCCAATTGACACGGTAACCGAAGATTTAAGGCAGCAGGTGGAGCAGAAGGTTCCAGGGGTGGAGATCGAGATCGCCTTGCTGATGGAAGACTTAATCGGCGACCTAACCGCCGTGCCACAGCCGATCGAAATTAAACTTTTTTCGAATAACCCGGCACAGCTGGCGCCGGCAGCGGACCAGGTCGCCGCGGCGATCAGCAAGATCAAGGGGGTGGTCGATGTGAAAAATGGGATCGTGCTCGCGGGCGATGCGATCAATTTGCATATCGATCCAATGCGGGCGGCGCTCGAAGGCGTTGATCCCACACAGGTGGAAAACGCGGTCTCGACATATCTTAGCGGCGCAGTGGCCACCAATATTCCCGAAGGCTATAAGCAAACTGGCGTACGCGTTTGGCTTCCGGCCGATATGCGGAGAAACGACACGCAAATGGAGAAGCTGCCCGTGCGCGCAGCCGACGGGCATTTGTTTCCGTTGGAAAGGGTCGCGAGCCCACAGCTTGATGCCGGGCAGCCTGAAATAGCCCGCGAGAATCTACGGCAAATGGTAGCTGTCACCGCGCGCATTGAAGGCCGCGATCTCGGCTCGACCGCGAGCGACGCTAAAACCGCCTTGCAACATCTGGCCCTCGGCGGTGTAACCTACAAACTCGGCGGTCTCTACGAGCAACAGCAGATCGCTTTTTCGGGGCTTGTCAAAGTGTTTATTGCGGCGCTTGTGGCTGAACTCATACTATTGTTGTTCCTCTACGAAGCTTTCTGGCTGCCAATCATCATTATCGGCTGCTCTCTGTTCTCGACGAGCGCGGTGTTTACGGGACTTTGGCTTACGGGAATCGAATTGAACATCACGGCCATGATGGGCATGACGATGATTATCGGCATCAGCACCGAAATGGCGATCTTTTATGTTTCCGAATTTTCCGAGCTCGTCAAAGACATGCCGGTTCAGAACGCTTTATTAGAAGCGAGCCGGAACCGGTTGCGCCCCATTTTGATGACGAGCCTGGCGGCAATTCTGACCTTATTGCCCTTGGCCTTTGCCCTAGGCCAGGGATCGGCCATGCAGCAACCCCTGGCAATTGCGATTATCGCGGGATTGCTACTCCAGTTGCCGTTGGTGCTTTTGGTGATGCCGGTCCTGATCGGTCTCACTTACAACAACCGGACCAAGGGGATGCCCGCGGCAGAGTAGCCCGACGTCGCGTCGGGCATGGCCGCTGGCATCGGACTGAAGTTCCACTGTCTTCAGCCACGGCAAATAGAAAGCACGCTTTCCATATCCCCTAATCGCCCGTTAATCCGCATCGAGGTAGAAGGATAACCGCGGCGCTGTGTAGTAGCGTTGAGGCGCGTAGTAGCGTGGCGGCGCATAGGCTACGACTGGCGGCGGATAATAATAGGCATTAGGGGCATAGTAAGGATTATGCCACGCATGTTCACGCCACTCCTCGCGGGCTTCGGCGCGTTCGCGCCATTCATGCTCATGCTCGCGGCCGCGGCCTTCGTGCCAATCTTCTCCGCCGCGCCCATGCCAATCATCATCGGCCTTGGCAGGAGAAGCTGCAAAAGCCGTTCCTAGAACAGCGATCATTCCAGCCATTGCTATTGCCTTGCGCATACTGACCTCCCGGTTTCGGTTTAAACGCAAGGCCATTTCAATAAATTCGTATGTCACAATCATGTCCGACCTGAGATCAATTGTGTTCCGGAAATGAGGATTTTCTAAGCCAGCCCGGGCCGGCCCGAGCGGTTGAAATCTAGAATACGGACCCCTATGGAAATACGCAAAAAACTCAAGGCCTTCGCCCGACCGGGCAAGGCGTGGAGTTTAACCAATTGAAACTAACGAAGTGAAATTAACGAAGTGAACTCAGCACAGTTGAAGATCGCATAGGCTTATCGCGGCTATGACTCATGAAGCTCATCCAGCGTCGTGCTTATGGCTTTAGAAACTTCGAAAACTATCGCCTACGCGTCATCGTTCTCTGTGGCCATCTCAAGGAGAGCGGCGTATGATCGTGTGGTCCAGTGCCCCCAGCCTTGG
>JALYJG010000005.1 GCA_030775365.1 Pseudomonadota bacterium | reverse complement strand
CTTGTGTCTGGTCCATACCGTCGCGTTGGAAATTCTTCATTGGACATTTCGGCGCATTTACGGGGATCTGGTGGAAATTGGCAGTGCCCAGGCGCGATTTCTGCGTGTCGAGATAGCTGAACAAACGGCCCTGCAGTAGAGGATCGTTGCTGAAGTCAATGCCGGGTACGATGTTGCCCGGGCAGTATGCGACCTGTTCCGTTTCCGCAAAAAAATTATCGGGATTACGGTTGAGAACCATGCGGCCCACGATTCGCACCGGCACGATTTCTTCCGGGATAAGCTTTGTCGGATCGAGCACATCATAGGGCAACGAATCAGCGGTCTTCTGGTCGAATAGCTGGAGGCCGAGCTCCCATTCGGGGAAGTCGCCGGAGGCAATGGATTCAAACAGGTCGCGACGGTGGAAATCATTATCCGCCGCCTGCAGTTTGAGCGTTTCATCCCAGATTGTCGATTGCATGCCTAGCTTCGGTTTCCAGTGGAATTTCACGAAGGTGGATTTGCCTTTGGCGTTCACCAGTCGAAAGGTGTGGACGCCAAAACCCTCCATATTGCGCAAGGAGCGGGGCAATGTTCGGTCGGACATGGCCCACATGATCATATGCGTGGCTTCCGGCATCAGAGAGATAAAATCCCAGAACGTATCATGCGCTGTGGCCGCTTGCGGATAACCGCGGTCTGCTTCCATTTTAACGGCATGGATCAGATCGGGGAATTTGATTGCGTCCTGGATGAAGAAGACCGGGATATTGTTGCCGACGAGATCCCAATTGCCCTGCTTGGTATAGAACTTAACGGCGAAGCCGCGCACGTCGCGAGGGGTATCGACAGAACCGGCTCCGCCGGCGACCGTGGAAAAACGAGCAAAAAGCGGGGTTTTTTCTCCGGCACGCTGAAAGAGATCAGCCGAAGTTATGTCTGACAGTGACTTGTAAAGTTCGAAAAACCCATGCGCCGCCGAACCACGCGCATGCACGATGCGTTCCGGGACGCGCTCATGGTCGAAATGGAAAATCTTTTCGCGGTAAGCAAAATCTTCAAGGAGGGTCGGGCCACGGCTTCCAGCCTTCAGGCTGTTCTGATTGTCCGAAACAGGAATGCCTTGATTGGTAGTAAGTTTTTGAACAACCTCGTCGGCTGTTTGATGTGTTTCACCGCCAGCCCGATTTGCCTTACCCACCTTTGTCCTCCATAAATAAATGTAGAACCAGCACGTTGATGGAGAAGGCATAAAGGGGCTATGGCGAATTACATATCACTGAAAGCTTATGATAAGTTAGTGAGACTGAGCGCTAGGCAAAATGACCCGGCAGTTCCGCCTAATTGACCGAATTAACTTTGCTTTTGCGCTTTTGCATTTTTGCTTTTTTATAGCGGCGGGATAGTACTCATTTTTTATGCGCGGAAAAGCATTATGTGAGTTTGTTCAGCATAATGTGCTGATATTTTCGCCTTGATAGAACTTCTTAAGCACTTCCGGCCCCCTAAGTATAAGGGCGAATGGGGCCGGTCCCTACACATAGGCGACCACACCAATCCCGGCCAGGTCGCCGGGTGCATGGCCTACTGACACACAACGAGGCCCGGCGAGCCACAGAAATTAATCGCAATAGTGATAATGGATGCCGGGAGCACAACCTGCTAACGCGCATGTTGCGGGCGAGGGAGCATTTCGTTTTGAGCTCTCGATAAGAGCCGTCAAAGAATCTCCGCTTTTGTGGTAGAGGCATTTTTCCCCAGGATCGACGCCTCCACAGCACCCGCAGCCACACTCCGTATATTCCCTAATTTCGGCAGCAGTTGTGGCGGGCGTTAATGGCGGCGCATGGGTATGCACTTTAAACGTATCGATAACTTTTTGGAGAACGGCATCCTGCGCCTTGACTGCTCTTTCTGGATCACCAGAGAGATCGTAACGGCAGATCGAATAAATGGTCGTCTGTCCCAAATATAAGCAAACCTCGCCGCCCATCGTGGTTTGGGCGGTTTTTACGGCTGGCGTCCCGTGCCAGATGGCATTTTTTGCCGTGGTCACAGCCTGAGACGCCCCATGGCTTTTGATCCATTCCTCGAGCGAGACATTAGTCGGATTGTCGCTTGCGTGAATATGTATGCCGAGGATGTTCCTAGCGCTATCCGAGCCAGCCTCATCGGAGAGATATTCCAAGGGAGGTACCAAAACAACGACGGAAGAAGCCCGATTGAGTGGGCCCGGCCCTGAATTACCGGATCGGTCATAGTCTTCGGCTTGCACGGAACCACCGGGTGGGAAGGCTATATGATAACCATAGGCAACGTTTTCATATATCGGCCATGCTGTCTTGGAAGGCTCTCTTGCCCCTTGGCTCCGCAAAAAAGTTACCAGTGTTGCATAGCCGCCGTCTTCAGCTATCTGCAATGCTGTTTGGCCGTCACTATCGCGGGTAGTGTTTATATCGGCGCCATGTTCCAAAAGCATTTTAGCAAAATCGAGATTTCCGGCTTCGACCGCCTGCAGAAAAACGCTACTCCCGTCATAATTCGTTTTTGCGTTAGGATCGGCACCGTATTGCAGTAAAAGCATCAAATCGGTCGCGTGATTGATAGCATCCATCAAAGGCGTTCGGCCAAAGTTATTTGCTACGTTCGGGTCGGCGTGGGCCTTAAGAAGAAGTTCAATAAACTCCGGCGGCACGCCGCCGCTGTCGCCAATTCCCACCAGCAGAACATTGTCACCGCTTTTGGTCCGGGCGTTTACATTAGCCCCATGTGCCAATAGCGCGTTGATGATCTCCTTGTCGGCAAATCCATACATGACCGAGTACATAAGGGGCGTGAATCCCTCCTTATCGTGCATATTGGGATCGGCACCGTTATCCAGCGCCCTTAACACCGCTTCCCGGTCATTGGAGCGTACGGCCAGCATCAAAGGTTCTGTGATTATGGAAACATAATGCTCGCCCGGTTCGGCCTCGTCGCTATCCGGAAGCGTTGTTATGATTTTTGTCTGAACCGGTTTTCCATTAACGGCCGTAACCGTGAACGGCGGGGGCTGGTAGGTCGTCGTTGTCGTAACGCCGGTTATCGTGATGCCGCCTGTTCCGCTTCCCGGGTCCACGCCTGTAGGCGAAGTATTGTTGGAACGATTGTTCGAACCACTGTTTGGGGCATCATAAGATTTGGCGACGCTTGGTGGCGCCCATGATACCAAACATGATATCAGAACAGCCAATAATGTGACCGCGGTAAAATTAGCTATTCGCATGGCACCTCCCGTCATTAGGGCCAAGACCTATTTCAGCCAGATAAAACGATAGAGGTAATACATAGGCTAGCCAAGCACGTTGATTGGCCTGTGGTAAATAATGCCAGGCGGCGAAAATCATTTTGCGGCCCCGGGGTGACGTTCCGTTTTCAATCACTAACCGCTTGCCCGCTAAATGACTTAATTGGCTCAGTGCCCTCGTATTTTGATCGCTTTAATGGCCACTTCAGGCCCTAGAGCTGCCATGATATACTCTCAGAGTATCTGCTCTATACCTCGCAACATTTCGCGGGCAGGCATTGTGATCTGAGCGCGTTATTTTGAAAGAGTTTTCGCATGCCAACGAATTCAAAACTGTTCCAAACGTTCTTGGGCGCCGGGTTTGAGGCGGCTTATCATATCAACGAGCACGGTCATCGCGTCGACATGGTCAAGGACACTCAGCATGATATTTATGCGAACAAAGACTATGGCAACCTCCGCCACCTCGGCATGGGCGTGGCCCGGGATGCGGCGCGCTGGCATCTGATTGAAAAGGAAAAAGGTCGATATGACTTCTCATCGCTCGAGCCGATCGTCGATGCCGCTAAAAAACATCAGGTCGAGGTCCTCTGGACTTTGTGTCATTACGGCTGGCCAGATCACGTTGATATCCTCAAGTCCAGCTTCGTCGACAGCTTTGCCCGCTACGCTGAAGCAACGGCAGGCTATATTAAAGATCATTTTGGCACGGCACCTCTCTACATCAACCCGATAAATGAGGGCACGTTTCTGGCGGAAGGCAGTGGCGAAAGAGGGTTTATGGCACCTTTCGCCCACGGTCAGGGACAGGACGTAAGAGAGCAGGTCGTCCGTGCAACCCTTGCCGCTGAAAATGCAATATGGAGCCTCGATAAGCGTGCGCATTTTGTGCATGTCGATCCCGTGGTGCATTTTGCGGTGCCGCGTGGCCGTCCAGATCTAGCAAAAGATGCGGAGGCTGCTGTGAATGCCCATTTCGATATTGCGGATATGATAACGGGCCGCAAACCTGGCTTTGGCGGCGATCCGAAATACATCTCTACGCTTGGCTTAAATTTCTACTGCAACTGTGAATGGGAATTAGGCGGCCCCACATTGCACTGGGATAACGGCCCGAGGGATGAGCGGTGGAAGCCGCTGCACCGATTACTGATCGACGCCCATAAGAGATATGACATCCCTGTCGCCATTACGGAAACCGGGCATTTCGGAAAAGGCCGGGCCGATTGGATACGTCAGGAGGTGATTGGTGAGATTGCCAAAGCCAGGAAAATGGACGTGCCGGTGCAAGCCGTATTTCTTTATCCGGCAACCAATCGCCGCGATTGGACGGACACCCATTTGCCGCCCTCCGAGGGCCATTATCACGACAGCGGAATTTGGGATTTCCACCTTCAGAACGGAAGAATAAAGAGAAGGCTCAATACTGAATATGCGCAAGAAATCTGCCGGGCCCAACAGGTGTTTGGTGATATGCCTAGGCGCAGTTCGGTTGCAGTTACGCCCGCTGTTCACATCCCAACGCGGGACCATTCGTAAAAGAAACTCGGTAGGATCATCTTAAGCCGGATTTCAGGCTAGCGATCGTTGCCCGTTAGAGCCCTTATATATCCATGTCTTTCACATCATGATGCGGGAAAATGATGTTGAGTGCTGAAGCCGCCCCATGCCGCCTGAGCACAGGAGCCAACACATCACGGTAATTGTGGATTACGGCGACGTCCCCTGGCCCTTCCAGCCTATCTCGCTTGAGGCCCGGCCAGGCGCCGGCCATCCGACCGCCCTTTGTCCCGCCCCCCATAACGAACATGACGCTGCCACGCCCATGGTCCGTGCCGAAGGACGAATTTTCCTGCACGCGCCGACCGAACTCGGTCATCACGACAAGGCTGACATCAGCTAGGCGCTGACCGAGATCGCGATAAAATGACGACAGGCCGTTGGCAAGTTTCAACATAAGCGGATCCATGACCGTCGTTTGCATGAAGTGAGAGTCCCACCCGCCAATGTCGATCGTAGCGGCCCTCAAGCCAAGACCACTCTTGATCAACTGAGCGACCTGCCTCAGCCGTGAGGAGAAATCATCGGCCCCGTATTCAGCCCCGATCTCCGGCCGATAGACAGTATTGCGGAGGGCATCGAGATCGGACATAGCTTTCAGCGTGGCATGCCCGGCCAGAGCCAGCTCATTGTTCTGACCCTCATAGAGAAATTTCAGCTGCTGCAAATAGGCCGCCGAATTGTCGCCCAAAGAGAACTGATCCAGTGACTGTAGCGCCGTCGCGCCCGGAGCACCGCGGAGGCTTTCGGGCAGTGAGCTTGACATGGCCACCGCCGCCAGGGCCGAACTGGACGGCCCACCGCCATAACGCAGGAACCGTCCGAGCCACCCCCCGGCCGTGATGCCGCCATGCTCCATAAGATCCTGGGCCTCGAAATGCGACCGGGTCGAGTCCTCCGATCCGGCCGCGTGCACGATCGTCAATTGCCCGTCACGATAAGCCGCTTCCAGTGGTCCGAGGTGTGGGTGCAGGCCAAAAAGGCCGTTGAGCGGCACGACACTCGATTTAGGTACGGACAGAAGCGGACGTGCGCGGTAGTAGTCGTCGTCCTCGACAGGTATGACGAGATTGAGGCCGTCGGCGGCGCCGCGAAGAAACACCACAACGAGGGTTTGAGGCGCCTCATCCTTTCGTGCGAGGAAGACTGCCGTCTTTGCCATAGCGCTAACTGTACTGAAAGGCGGGCGACGCCAAGAGAAGAGCTAAGCCGTTCGGTGCTTGAGTATAGGCTTTTTTCTCGTCCGCAGTGGCAAGCCGCCCCAAGATCGCCGCCATCAGACCGTCGTCACCGCCGCAATTGGCCTTTAAAAGCCGTTGATCAATGACGGTCCCGGGAATTCGATTGTCCGCGAGCGCTGCGCTGAAATTCCAGCGCCAAAGAAGCGTGTTAAGCCAGGGGGCCGCATTCGCCGAATAACCGTCAGGCGTCGGATATTGGAAAGGGGCGTGCCCCATCCGGTCAAGATAATCGATGACGAACTTACCGCCGTCGGTCTTGGCATTGGAGGCCCGAAGCGCGCCTACGACGAACTCGAAAGGCCGACGGAATTTTGCGCCCTTGGCGGCGAAGAATTCGGAAGTCGTGAACAGGCTCCGCAAAGTCGATTTAATGTCGCCGCCGCTGTTCTGAAAGGTGGCAGCGACCTTCACGCAGGCCGAAAATGGCGGCGTGTCACTAATAAAGCGACGGCATAGCTTGGTAGCGATATGCTGGGCCGTGGCAGGATGAGACGCGACAATCTCCAGAACATGGTCGAGGTCTTGCGCGCCGCCCCCTGGCGCGATTTCATTGCCCAAGATGATCTTGGGCCCGTCATCATGCCGCGCCGAAATAAATTCGACTCTGCCCTTAAAAAACTGCGAGCGCTCACGGACTGTCCACCCGGTAAGGCAGCGAGCCACTTCCATGACGTCGGTCTGGCTGTAGCCGCCGTGAACACCGAGACTGTGCAGTTCAAGGAGTTCGCGCGCGTAGTTCTCGTTTGGCTTATCCGCGCCGATTTGCTTCTGGTTGTCCCGGCCATCCAGATACCAAAGCATGGCAGGACTTAAGGCCGAGGCCCGCAGCAGGGCCGGAAAGCTGTCCATCGCGTGGCGACGAATAACATCGCGGTCATCCGCGACCTTCAACCATTTGCACTCGCCCTTCGAGGAGTCGATATTAAAATGATCCGTCCAGAACTGAACCATGACCTCATAAAGTTGCCGCGATGAATACACGGCGCGCAGAAGTGCTCCGCGGATCAGGGTTTGCAGAAGCGGGCCTTCCTTATATTCATAAAGCTCGCCGATGGGCTCGTTGAGCACTTCAAATCGCCGGAGAGTGCGAGCCAAAATTCGATCGTCGATGTCTTCGGGGTTCAGTTGCCGTTCGAGATAGTGCTCGACCGCCTTTTCGGAGCTTGAGCTTCCTCTAAGAACATTCGCGTAGTCCTTATAACGCCAGCCGTAGCTCGAACGTGCCAAAACATGGCTAATGTCATCGATCTCTGTTGTGGAGGGCGGTAACGTGTTCCCGCTGTCAATCAGGGGATCCGGCCAGCCCGGCAACAGATGAAGAAACGAATAGTCGCCGGCTGCAACTCCCAGGATCGGCGATGCGCCCAGAACTTTTAGGAAAGCTCGCCGGGTGATGCTCATCTCGGGACGCCATCGAGCCGTTTGCCGGCCCTCTCGGCGGGACGGGCCGATCTATTCGTAAGCCATACGCGGCTCGATGACCCCACACCGCTGATCAGCGTGAAGGGCAAAACGGCAAACCATCCTATGAGCGGCAGAAGGAAGGTGAACCCGAGCACAGCGCCGCCGCGCAGAACACTACGCCAGGGCTGTAAGGCATCGGACGGACTGTTTAATCCACGACCGATCTGCCGGCACAAGCCTGCAGATCCACAGAGGCCCATAAGCGTAAGGAGGAAAATGATCACGAAGCCGGCAATCTGCACGACGGGATTGCCCATAACGGTGACGAGCGCAGCGCCGATCCCGAAAAGGGGAATAATTACGACGAGCCCTTGGAAAAAACTTCGCACGGGCTTGGTTTCATATTGTAATCGGCAGGCTTCGACAAAATTCGGAAACAGCGCCTCGCTCGCCAGCCAGTAACTCATAATCGCGACATAGACTCCAGAGACCACGAAAACATAAAAGAGAATATCCGCCATAATCATGTGACCGCTCCCCGAAAAGACGCCTGCGATCGTACGACCATTCCCCATGGCTGTCGAGCACCGCCAGCCCATAAACACTGCACTAAAACTGCACCAAGATAGATTTCGCCGGATTGTACCGCGACCCCAAGCCTGGCTCTTACTGCACCCCAGGACACCCCAGTTCAAGGAGTCTGATTGCAATCTTACGCTCTAGCCGTCAGCGTCAGGGGCAGCAATGTGGAGACGAAGAATGAGACATTTATACAAAAGGATGGCTGTTACGCTTTTCGCCGCATGCCTCTCAGCCTGTGCCACCCAAAGCGTCGGGGATTCGCGCCAGCTCTTATTGAACCGATTTGCCAATCACCCGCTTGACGAGGTTGTCATGGCCTGGGGAGCGCCGCAGAACGAGACGCGGCTCACCAACGGGACAAAAGTTCTGACCTATCGCCGCATGCGAACCACTTTTACAAATTTTGGGGATTTTTACGATGTCTATGCCCGCTCCTCGGAATGCGACGCCACTTTCATGGCCGCGCCGCCCACATTTCTCGTAGGAGACATTATCCTTGAAGGGGATACATGGCAGTGCGCCGATATGGGGGACGGGCGTTCGGGTCCAGCCTCCCCAGCCCCATCAGGATTCTAGTCCTTGCAAGGAAGAATGCCCGGTTGCCTGAGCCGCACGGATACGCGCCTCGCTGCGCGGCGGGCCCCTATCATGCTTCGCCGAGTGCAGAGGCAATCCGGCCCGCGCATTCCCGCGCGTCCCGCCAAACCTCCTCGATGCGGCACGCGCCGCCCCAGTCGCCCACGGCCGCCAGCCTCAGCTTGCTATCGATCTCATAATCGAGGACTCTCGGGGTTGCGGGAACCGCATAGCGCCAGCGATGGAGTGTCAGGTGGGCTATGTCGTCGGACTTGATACCCGTCAATCGTAAGAACTCATGATGCATCTTGCGCTTAATGCTTTCGAGGTCGTGATCCATATGAGCCTGCGCCCAATCATTCGTTGAATGGACGGTCAGGCTCGTGACACCTGCATCGCGTCCCGGCTTGCTGGAACACACGAAAATCGATCGTATAAAGTTATGATGACATATGGCCTCCGTCCATGGCTTATCCCATGGGTAAGGCAGACCGATCATCAAGGCGAAACATCCTTGCATCCTGGCCGAACGAAGTGGGGATTGTTGCCCAATATGTTGGCCCATGAGCCGCAAACTCTGTGCGGCCGGTGCTGTCGAGATAATCCAATCGAAATCACCCAGAAGCGCCCCCTCTTTATTTGCCAATTGCCAATAAGAGCCATGCTTATTAAGCAATGGCGCGACTTCGCAGGAAATCCGGACATCGAGGTTTCTGGCTAGGAGCTTAGTGAGGCTATTCATATTTGGCGCTGCGACCCAACGGGGCTGGGGCCACGGCATCAACTTCTCTTTTTGATCTACATCCAACGCAAGCGTTTCTCCTGACCAAGCGGCTACGATCCCTGCATCCATAAAAGGCTGCAGAAATGTCTGAAATTCTTGTGTTCTTACCGTAAAAAATTGGGCCCCGTGATCGAAGCAAAAGGGATCCACCCGGCGCGTGGCTATGCGTCCGCCCACGCCGCGGGCTTTTTCAAAGACCGTGACCTGCGCTTTGGGCGAGAGTTCTTGCGCGAGCGTAAGGCCCGAGATACCGGCGCCGATAATAGCGAGGCGCATCACGGAACAGCCCCTCTCCCTGATGCCGCTACTGACACGGCCCCCGTCGCGCCCCCGCTAAGCCTCCAGAGCCCAAATGCTCGATGGATAGGCACCCAAGCTCGTCGGCCCGCAAGAGAGAAGAGAGGAATTAGCTTGCGGTCTTGTGCCTTTTTAACTAGTCGCATCATGCCGAAGGATCATACTTCATATTTGGCCAACCTCATCGGATTCTGGACATCTTGGCCTAGCAACCTCACAGTGTTACCGGATGCCGGTCAAAGTGCCGCGAGCGCCTTATCGATCGCGTGCTTGACTGGCTTGCTGCCGGGTGCGGTTGTGGAATTAAAGTAGTCGATCAGCGTGCCGTGACGGTCGATAAGGTATTTATGAAAATTCCATTTTGGGGCCGTGCCAAAATCTAGGGTCTTTTTTGCCCAGAGATAGAAGGGATGGGCGCCATCACCGAGAACGATTTCTTTGGCCGTCATGGGAAAGGTCACGCCATAATTACTTTTGCAGAAATGCGCGATTTCCTCGCTCGTACCCGGTTCCTGCGCACCGAAATCGTTGCTCGGCACGCCGATGATCAGAAATCCTCGGTCCTTGTAGGTCGCATAAAGCTTCTCAAGACCATCATATTGAGGCGTGAAACCGCATTTCGAAGCAGTGTTAACGATCAATATAACCTTGCCCTGATACCTCTTAAGAGGCAGCGGATCGCCGCCCGCTAGGGTTTTGAAAGAAAAATCATAGGCGGTTCGTTTTTCCATCGAAGCCTCCACAAAATGCGTCACGACTGAAATGAAGGATGCCGGCTAAACTCCTAAGATCTGTTCTCGCTGTCGGCAGTTTTCGCTTTCAGGCCACCGCCGCCATGAATGGGTAATCGGTGTAACCTTTACCCGTGCCGCCATAGAATGTCGCACGATCATAGGAATTGAGAGCAGCCCCTTTCCGTAGGCGCTCGGGCAGATCGGGGTTTGAAATGTAAAGCCGGCCAAACGCTATGGCATCGGCTTGGTCGCCCGCGAGGGCTGCCATGGCCAGTGCCGGCGTATAGCCCCCGGCCGAGATAAACTTGCCGCTGAAGTGCTTCCGGAATAATTCCGCCGTGCAAGGCGCATCGTTATTCGCGGCCTCTCCGCCTCCGGCCCCAGTGGCGCGTGGCTCGATCATATGGACATAGGCGATTTGACGCTTATCGAGTTCTCTCAGCAGATGCGTATAAAGAGAAATCGGATCGCTGTCGCTCATATCGTTGAAGGTTCCATAAGGCGAAAGGCGGACCCCTACGCGCCCGTGACCCCAAATCCCAATCGCGCGATCGACGGCCTCAAGCAGCAAGCGCGCGCGATTTTCAATGGATCCGCCATAGGCATCCCCGCGTTTGTTGGTGCCGTCCTGGAGGAATTGATCGAGCAGATAGCCATTGGCGCCATGCACCTCAACCCCGTCAAAGCCCGCGAGCTTGGCTTTCTCGCTGGCTTGGTCATAGTCCTGAAGAATGGCTTTTATCTCCGCACTCTCGAGCGCGTGAGGCGTCTCATAATCCGCCTGAGTCCAATGGGCCGTGAAGACCCTGCCCGTCGGCTTGAGAGCTGAGGGGGCGACCGGAAGGCCACCACCTGGTTGATGTGAGGAATGAGAAATTCGACCCACATGCCAGAGCTGGAGAAACATCTTCCCCCCCTTGGTATGCACGGCATCGGTAACTAATTTCCAACCTTCCGTTTGCTCTTCGGTGTGAATGCCGGGCGTGCCAGGGTAACCCTGCCCTTGCTGGCTGATTTGCGTGGCTTCCGAGACGATCAATCCCGCCCCGGCGCGCTGTGCGTAATATTCGGCATTTAGAGCCCAGGGAATATTGCCTGGCTGCTTGCTCCGCATGCGTGTAAGCGGCGCCATGATAATCCGGTTAGCGATCGTGACATCGCCAAGCTGAAGAGGATCAAAGAGGCTCGTCATGGATTTTTCCTTTAGCCTATAAAGTTTTTGGTGATGCGCAGCGATAGCGCGTAGGGCAGAAGCCGCAAAAGTTTAAGAACCCGAGTAAATTTCTTTGGGAAATGAATCTCAAACCTTTCGGTCAGTAAACCGTCCGCTATCTCGATCGCCGCCTGTTGCGGCTCGATGATCATCGGCATTTTGAAATTGTTTTTGGCTGTCAGGGGCGTTCGCACGAAGCCCGGGTTGATTAATTTCACATCTATGGTACGGGCGCATTCCGACTGGAGACTTTCCGCAAGATTGATGATCGCGGCTTTGGTGGCACTGTAAGGCTGCCCCCCCGGAAGTCCAATATACCCGGCCACGCTGCCGCATAAGGCAATCTGGGCGTTGCGGCTCCTGTCCGACTTGGCTTGCGCCGCAAAGATCGGAAGCACCGCATGAACAAGATTTAAAGCCCCGATAATATTGACCTCGACCATCTCCCGGCACAGATCGGGATCCAGGGCGTCGAGCCGCATCGGTAGATAGGCCGCCGCCATAATGATGACCCTATCAATACGGCCGAAAGCTGCACGAATGGCATGTGCCGTGTTTTGGACGGCGCCGGCATCCGTAACGTCAAGCGGAAAAACCTTATGCTCGGCGCCAAGACTTTTCTGCAGCTTGTCGAGCTCGGCTTGCTGACGTGAAGAAAGCGCGAGGACCGCTCCCCTCACGGCAAGTTCGGTC
This sequence comes from Pseudomonadota bacterium, assembly GCA_030775365.1. Classification (GTDB taxonomy): domain Bacteria; phylum Pseudomonadota; class Alphaproteobacteria; order UBA9219; family UBA9219; genus JALYJG01. The sequence continues at coordinate 7,584 of JALYJG010000005.1, read as the reverse complement.
GCAAGCGCGGCGCCTATGCCGCTACTAGCGCCGACAACCCAGACAATCTGGCCGCTGTATTCTGAGCGCGTCATCGCGTTTGCTTCTGCATGAAGATGGTAAGTTCGGAGACCGTAATACCGAACTTCTTAAGATAAGACCGGTTAATGAGCACCCCGTCATTCATGAGCCACATCCAGTCATCAAAGCGCAGGCGATAGGTCGTGTCATCGACTGGAACATCCATGACGTAATTCCAGTTCACAGCACTGCCCTCTTCCTTGCCTGTCGCCTGATCGATGATATCGGACGCTGTTCCGATATAGGATCCGTCGGCAAGTTTCTTCAAGGTCCAGACGCGTTCCTGGGTCTTGCCGTCATAATACTTGAAATGTTCGGTCAATGTGCCCGTATCGCCGTCCCATTTGCCGATCATATTGACGTCAAAGCGTCCGACGACGCGGCCGCGCCAATCCTGCACGATGCCCCATCCTTTAACTGGCCCGTTGAAGAAGGCCTTGATATCGACCTGGGGGGTGGTGTCCTTGTAGTAATCCAAAGCACCGCCGGCGCAACTGTTAAGCATGAAGATCGCTCCTATGGTCAGCAAGATTTGTGATGGTTTCATGGTGGTCTCCTCTGTGAGATCTGACGAAAAAGAAATATAAGAAGCCCGCCGCGGTGAATTTCAGGAGCGACGGGATAAGCGCGTAAGCGGCCGATAGCATCAAAAGAGCATGAGCGGAATTGGCTGCCTGCGGTCGGAACCCGGCGGCATCAAGAGCCGGAAGTGCGATGGCCGAGGCGATGGCCAGGCTGGCTTTTGAAACAAAGGCAAGGAGAGAATAGTGCGTGGCCGAAAAGGCCGTGTTGCCCCGCGCATGGATTTGGTCGGCAAGAATGGAAGGCGGCAAGGTCAAGTCCCCTCCCAAGGCAAAGCCTGACATCGTGCAGAACGCCGAATAGGGCCATATATCGCCGGGCTGCAGAAAAATGGCGCCGCAAAAGCCGGCGACAGCGAGCAAATTGGCGTACATCCAGACGCTGTATTTTCCCATATCCTCGCTGAGCTTTTTCCAGAACGGCATACCTAAAGCGCCAGCCACGAAATAGAGCATCAAAAAAAGACCTGTCAGGGGCTCTGCCCCCAGAAGATCGCGCACATAGAAAATCACGAGGACGGCCGGCATGCTCGAAGCGAGCATGCTCAGCGCATAGACAGCGAATAATTTTATGCTTTCTGTCGGCAGCGCCTGCAGCGCTGGGAGCATCGAGGTGGGTTGGGCCACTCCCAGAGCATCGCTCTCACTCCGCCCCCGAGGCATCTTCGCAAAAGCCACAAGGGCGAGAAACATAAGCACCGCAAGTATTCCAGCGTACGAGGAATAAACGTGGCCCGGCTTGACGATCAGCGCCAAGCCGATCGGCAGCGAGACAGCCGTAATCAGTCCTGCTAGGCCAAAGGCTTCGCGCACTCCAGCGATCCTCGTTTGCTCATCCTTATCGTTTGTCCATAATGTGGCCTGAGCGCCCAATAGGATTGTCAAAACGCTATAACTGCTCACCGCGAAAAAGGTGAAGACCGCGAACCATAGGGCCGGGGAAAATAACACGTCCCTGAAAAGCGCAAAAACGGACAGGCAGAGAATTGCCCCGGCGCCGGAGGCGATCGGTACAAGGCGCATGTGAAACTTATCTATGATCCAGCCGATAATAGGGTCCTGCACGGCATCGAAGATCCGGAGGGCCAAAAGAATGCTGCCAAGCAAGGTCAAGGAAAGCCCGCGCTGTGTGGCAAAGAAATCAGGTGCCAGAATGTAAAGCGGCAGGCCAGCGAACGCGATCGGGAACGCCATAAAGCCGTAGGCCACCAGGGACGCGAAAGGGATTCGGTGCGATTTCATGGCAAACCCAGCAAGGCGCGGCGCAACGCCGGCTCTGTCGTTTTATCGCTGAGCCAAATGCCGAAAAAATATCCGGCAAAATCATTACCCTTAATGACACCGATCGGCTGATCGCCTTCGTAGAAAATCGTCTGTCGGCCGGGGACATATACCGCCGTCAGCGTGGTCCCGCTTTTGACATCCGGGAACACCGACTTCATTTGTGCATGCCAGGCCGCAAGCTTGATCTCATCGGCAAGGCCCTCATTGCGCATTTCCTGCGCCGAGCGATCCGCTATATCCTTGCCTTCGATCGGGGTATGATACTCAACGGAAAGCGCAAAGGGCTTGTTGGGTATCCAGTGGCCCTCCGGGGCATAAAGTGTCGCGTCATAGACATCCCAAAAAACATAAGATAATCGGCCATGGCCAACGACGGATGCTTTCGGGACTGCGCTGGAAATCACATCATTTGCCGCGGAGACCTCCAAGGGCGCAGCTGCCGCAGCGTCGTCCGCCCCGGCCCGGTTGGGGAAAACAAAGACCGCTGTCAAAACAAGAGCAAAACGCAGAACAAGGAGCCTAGGCCGCATGTTGCAGCTCCCATTGCATGACATCGATGCGACCATGCCGGAAGGCCGCTATGCAGCAGGTCAGATAAAAGCGCCACATCCTTACGAACTTCTCATCAAAACCCATGGTTTTGACGTGCGCCGCCTTGCTTTCGAAGTTGCCGAGCCAGTGGATCAGCGTCGTCGCATAGTCTTTTCCAAAAGCAAAATCGTCGCAAACCTTCAACCCCGCTTTACCGGCCTCCTGGCGAAAGCGCGACGGCGAGGGCAACATGCCGCCCGGAAATATGAATGTGCGGATAGCATCCCCGCCAGTGCGATAACGCTCAAAGTAATCATCGCCAATGGTAATGGTCTGCACCATAGCTTTGCCGCTCCCGGCCAGCAGGGATTTCAGTTTGGAAAAGTAGACCGGCCAGAATTTTTCGCCGACGGCCTCGAACATTTCGATGGAGACGATCTGATCATACTGTCCCTTCTGGTCGCGATAATCCTCCAAAGCAATATGCGCCGTTTTTCCAAGGCGATCGGCGGCAAAATCATGCTGGGCTTTTGAGATCGTCAGGCCCTTGATCCCGTAATCGCCTTTTTGCAGGGCGCGCTCGGCAAAGCCGCCCCAACCACAGCCGATTTCGAGAAGACTGCCCGAACGGTTGAGATGGTCGATAATGCGGTCGTATTTCCGGGTTTGCGCGTTTTGTAGGCCCTCTTTGTCGTCGCCGAATATCGCCGAAGAATAGGTCATCGTGGGATCCAGCCACAAAGCGTAAAAATCATTGCCGAGATCGTAATGCGCCTGAATGTTGCTGCGACTTCCACGCAGGGTATTGCGGGTAAATAGATAGGCGACGCGCGCCGCAATCCGGCCGAAAACGCTGCCATAGATATAGTTGTCGAGAGCGGCCTGGTTTTGCAGGCCGAAAAGAAACAATTGCGCCGGATCGGGGGAGTCCCATTTGCCGTCGCGATAGGATTCGGCGAGCGCAATATCCCCGTGCAAGATCATGGCACCGATCACGCTCCAGTCATGGATTTCGAGGCGGCTTTCAGCGCCTGTCTTGGGCCCTCTGAAAGCGCGGGCTTTTCCGTCCGGTGTCACGACGGTTATGGCGCCAAATTCAATATGGTCGAGCGCGGCCAAGAAGCGGTTGGTTATTTTGATATCGAACATGTTTCCCCTTATGTCTAACCTTATGCGCTCTCTCCTCTGACGCACAACTTTCCCTCACCTTACATTTTGTTAAGGTTGCGGCTCGGTGTGATTTTCCGCCGGAACTGCAGCGGCTTACTGGCATACCGAATCCCCTTCGTCAGAAGCTTAAAAGCTTGCAAATGGATAAGCGTGATGGCTTTCACCGTCACCAAGGGATGGCGCCAAAAGGCCGCTTTGAGATTTTTCGAAGTCAGCGGCGAGAAAACGCCTGTCAGCGAGGTGATAAGCTGCTTCTGCCGATGGAGATCGAAATAATCGATCTGAGCGCTGAAATGCTCCCCCCTCAGCTCGAATTTGAAATGATAAGTGCCGCTTCGCTTAAGAAAAGGCGAAACATGAAAAACCTTTTCTGCCTCAAGCCACTTGTCCTTCGTGATCGGTGCATGGTCCGGATGAGCACAAAGATAGCTGTGCTGCTCACCGAAGGTATTGTGCACCTCACACAGTACGGCCCTTAACGACCCCGCCTCATCGAGGCAAAGATAAAAGCTCACCGGATTAAAAACATACCCGAGCACACGTGGCATCGTGACGAGAATGATATTTTTAGTCCTGGCGCTGAGCCCATAATCCGACAAAATCTTTCTGACCCAAGGCTCGGGATCGCTACCGTCGCGTGGCCCGACATCCTTTGCGTGAAAGCCGGCCAAAAATCCCTTTATGCTCGGTGCAGGAAGCGGCAAAGCGAGGTAATAAACCCCGTAATGAAACACGTTTTCCTTCGGGAAAACCCGCTTGTGCATGACGCGGGCGGTGTAGATTTGAGGCGCGATCACCATGGCGGCTCGATCCCAAACCGCCCCGCCAATTGAACCGCGCTGCCGAGCCCGTCTTCGTGAAAACCGTAACGCTGATAGGCGCCGCAGAACCAAAGCCGATTCTGTCCCTGAATCGTATCGATTTCTTTCTGCCGACCAATGGCCGCGGCGTCGAATACAGGATGTTCAAACATATAGTCGTTGTAGACGAGGCCAGGGTCCGGCTCGCGCCCGGGATTGAGCGTAACGAGCAAGGGTTGCTCCGTCAGCAAGGGCTGCAGATTGTTCATCCAATAACTCAAAGAAACCCGCGGGTTTTTGTCGGATCTTCCCTCGGCAAGATAAACCCAGCTTGCCCAGGCCTGCCGGCATTTGGGCATAAAACTGGTATCGCTGTGCAGAACGGCGCGGTTGGGTTGATAGCGGAACGAGGAAAGGATCCTATGCTCATCCGCGCCCGCATCGGCCAGCATCGCCAAAACCTGATCGGCATGGCTAGCGAATATGACATCGTCAAACGCTTCTTTCTGCCCCTGGCTGTCTTCGACGACGACAGCATTTCCCTGGCGCCACACTCGTTCGACGCCGCGCTTGAGATGGATATGGCTCGCAAAGGGCGCTGTCAGGCGACGGACATATTCACGACTGCCGCCACGCACAGTATACCATTGTGGGTGATCGCCGAGGGTCAATAACCCGTGATTGTCGAAAAAGCGGATCAAGGTCGAAGCCGGAAATTTTAACATTTCCGCCACGGGCGTGCTCCAGATGGCTCCCCCCATCGCCAAGAGGAAATACTGCTGAAACCAAGCTCCCAGTTTCAGATCCTCAAGGCACTGCGCGAGACTATAGGAAGGATCTTTGGCAAGGTAAGCCGCGGCGCCTTTATTAAATTTGAGGAGATCCATGACCATCCCCCAGAAGGCCGGCCGCAACAGGTTTCTTTTCTGCGCCACAACATTGCTGAGTTTTTGCGTTCCATATTCGAGCCAGCCGTTATCGATGCTGACACCAAAGGACATATCACTTTGCGCGATCGGGACTTCGAGATGCTCAAATAATCGCGTCAGCAGCGGATAGTTACGTTTATTAAAAACAATGAAACCTGTGTCGACAGGTATTGGGCCTTCTCTGGTTTCGACCTCGAGTGTTCGGCTATGCCCGCCTATGTAGTCGTTCTTTTCGTAAACCGTGAGATCGTGGTGGGGGTGCAATAGCGAGCCCATAGCCAGACCGGAAATGCCTGTACCGATAATGGCTATTTTCCTGCGAGACTGGTCCATTTTTCCTACAATTCCGCCGTCTTTGAGATGGGCTTCCGAGACTGTCCTTTTAGGCTGTTTCTTTCCGCTTTGGGCCAAGGATTCAATATAATCGCAAGCGTCTTGGACGAAACTTACCTCGCGCTTACCTATTGGTAAGGTTGGAATAGGATCCGGACCCGAAGCCCGGGATTGGCATCCTCCAAATCGATTTGTGCCCGGTGCTGTTCCGCCACCGCTCGAACCAGACTTAAACCGAGTCCATTACCAGGCGTGCTTCGGCTCAAATCGCCGCGGTAAAAATGCTTAAACACCTTTTCTTTTTCCTGATCGGGAATGCCAGACCCCTGGTCTTCGATAAGGACGGTGATGCCATTTCTGTCGCTCGCCAGGCGGAGCAAAATCCGCGAGTTCGCCGGCGAAAATTTGATAGCGTTATCGATCAGATTAGCGAAAGACTGGAAGAGAAGATCGCCATCGCCTTTGATGTCTCTGACGCCAAAGGCGGCATCAGCAAGCGTGTCGTCAATACTGAGCTCAAGACGTATACTTTTTTCTTCGGCAACGGGTTCATAGAGCTCAACGACGTCATTTATGATTTTACCCAAATTGACATGGGTCATGGACAAGCGGGGATGTCCTTTTTCGATGTTCGCAATGCGCAAAAGCGCGTGGAAAATAGCCATGATACGGTCGGCTTCATTGAGAAGAGCGTCGATCCGCTGTTCATCGGCGGGCTGCGTTTTCAAGGCCTCAATATCGCTTCTCAATCCACTGAGGGGAGTGCGCAGGTCATGGGCTATGTTGTTACTGACCTCGCGCACGCCCTCCATCAAATTCTCTATTTTATCGAGAAAGGCATTGAGCACTCCCGAGAGGTTACTGAGATCATCCCAACGGCTGTCGATCGCAAGCCGCTGCGAGAGATCTCCTGTGGCTATGATATTCCTAGCGATGGCCGAGATACGGTTGATGCGGCTGACGACAAAGTGACTGATGCCAAAGCTGACGAGAACGACAAGGAACATAAGCCCCATGATCAGCCAGCTGAGCTCTTTGAGCCTTTCATAGCTCGCGATCAAGTCATTAATATTCCGAGCCACAACAAGTCGGGAGCCGTCATCGAAGGTATGAATTTTGGCAGCAAACACTTGTTTGCCGCGTTCCCCGTCAAGATCGAAACGTAAGACACCTTCAGTAATTTTCCGAACCTGGTCCGGCATGGGATCGATCGTGCCGGCAAGAAGCTTCCCGCTTTCGTCCTCGTAGCGAAAGCGAATAAACGGATCATCCTTGGTACGCTGGGCGATATAGGGCTCGAGGTCTCCGCTACGCGCATGAGCCAGACTTAGGGCCATTTTGGTCTCAATATCGATGGCAGCTTCTGTTTCTCGCAGAAAATCCTTTTTGCTGAAATCGACCAGAAAGTAGCCGAGTATGCCGGCCGATACGGCAAGCAGCACCGTGAACAGCAGCGCCATTTTGAAGCTGGAACTGTCGAGATAGCGTCTAGATACCGTCTTCGATAATATATCCCGCACCGCGCACCGTTTTGATCAAACTGTTGTTGGTATCGCCGAGCTTCTTGCGGAGGCGGCTGACATGGACATCGATAACGCTCGTCTGGGGATCAAAATGATAGTCCCAAACGCCTTCCAATAACATCGTACGCGTCACCAACTGGCCTTTAAATTTAAGCAGATACTCAAGCAGGCGAAACTCTCTTGCCTGCAGTGCGATGGCTTTGCCGCTGCGTTTGACCTTACGGGCCAGCAAGTCCATCTCGAGATCCTGCGCCCTCAGAACTGTTGACTCCTTGGCTCCAGAAAATGAGGCGCGCCGGCCGAGAACCTCGACGCGCGCCAGAAGTTCGACAAACGCAAACGGCTTCACAAGATAGTCATCGCCGCCGGCTCT
>JALYJG010000004.1 GCA_030775365.1 Pseudomonadota bacterium | reverse complement strand
GAATATGAGTTCCCGAAGAAATGGGTGGCCGGCACAGTCATGCTTCTCGAGAAAGACAAGGTCGAGACCATTGGCGGCATCAGCGCCTATGCGTTGCCGGACTCGCTCGAAAACCTCAATAAATTCAGATTAAGCGGCAAGCCCATGACGAGCTATGTGATGCTGGCGCTGACTTGCATTGTGCCTGTGTTCGTTCTTTACGTGCTCGTCCTCTGCGCCAAAACCCCAATACCAAAGCGGAAATGGCTTTGGGTCCTGTTTGTGCTGCTTGGTTTTGTAACCTTCCAGCTGAACTGGACGGATGGCAGCCTGAGGGTCGTGCCTCTTTCGTTCCAGCTGTTTGCGGCCGGCGTCTCTAGCCCCGGGCCCTATAGCCCAACAATTTTGAGCCTGTCCATTCCGCTGGGGGCGATTGTATTTCTCTTGCGGCGGAAGAAGCTCACGGCCTCAGAACCTCTCTAAATTGGTTCACATCCTGAGCGCGGCCGAAAGAGGCCCCTCCGATCGGCTGCGCTCGAGAGCGCCAGCCGCTACGCCACACAAAGCTCTCGGTCCCCCGGGTACCACAAGAGCAAGGCAGGTCACCGGACTTAAAGCGTTTTAGCGACTTCGATAAAACGGCGGATCTTGTCACGATCCTTGGCGCCCGCGGCATTCTCGACACCCGAGGAAACATCGACAGCCCTCGCCCCGCTTACGCGCACGGCTTCGGCCAGGTTATCGGCATGGAGCCCCCCCGCTAGCATCCAGGGCCGGTTGATGACAAGGCCGCGCAAGAGATTCCAATCGAAGCTCTTCCCTGTTCCGCCCGTCGGCTCCTTACCGATACGCGTATCGAACAGAAGCCGTTCGGCTACGGCCTCATAGCCGGCCAAAGGCTTGAGATCTTCCATCGTCGCAACATGCAGCGCCTTCATGACCGGCAGGCCCGTGCGCTTGGTAACCTCTTCAACGCGCTCCGGCGTCTCGTTGCCGTGCAGCTGCAGGATATCAAGGGGCATTTGCCGCAAGACCTCCCGTATCTCGTCATCGCCGGCATCGACAAATAACCCCACGCGCTTGACAAAGGACGGCAATTTGGCAGCCAGCGGCCCGGCCTCGGCCGGCGCTACATGCCGGCTGGAAGGCGCATGGAACACAAAGCCTACATAGCGGGCGCCAGCTTCCATCGCGGCCTTAAGCCCGGCTGCCTCGCGCAAGCCGCAGATTTTGACTTCGATCGTCATAGGCTTAGTTCGTTGGTGATGCGCTGGGCGGCTTCGAGCGGGTCGGCAGCGCCCGTAATAGGGCGGCCAATTACGAGATGGGTCGCGCCGGCCTTCATAGCCTCGCTGGGCGTCAGCACACGTTTCTGATCATTGGCACTGGCCCAGACAGGGCGAATGCCCGGAACCATCAGGATAAAATCTGGTCCCAGAGCTGAGCGCAGGGCTTGGACCTCTTCAGGCGAGCAGATCACACCGTCAAGCCCGTTGTCTTGCGCGCATTGGGCCAGCCGGAGCACTTGCCGCCTTGTATCCTTATCTTGCCCGACGGCCGACAAATCCTCGGCATCGAGGCTTGTTAAAACCGTGACACCCAGCAGCTTGGGCCTTTTGTCTCCGGCCTTGGCGGCCGTGTCCCTCGCGGCCCGCATCATAGCTGGACCACCCGACGCGTGGATCGTCACGAAAGCCGGGTTCAAGGGCAGTAAAGCACTGAGGGCCCCCGCAACGGTGTTCGGAATATCATGCAGCTTAACGTCTAGGAATACAGGTATCTCCTGCAGAGGCATGGCTTTGTAACCAAGGGGTCCGTGGGCCATAAAAAATTCGAGACCAAGCTTGAAACCCTGCACATGCCCGCGCAGCCGCTTGATGAGTGCCTCGGCCTTGCCGAGATCGACAGTATCGATCGCGCAAAAAACAGGGTTGGCTTGCGTCATCGACTTCTTGGCCCGAAGCCCCAAGCGGATTTGGGACGCGGCAACAAAGCGAGATCCTCATTGTCCTCATCAGGATCGGCCGGCTCGTGGTGCTCATCGCCACGATGGGGCGGCAGGACCGTCTGCTGAAGGTCCTCGATCTTGCCTTGCAGTTTGGCAAGATCCTTGCGTAGGCGCCGCGCCTGAAACCGATGCGGCAGCAAATTAAGCCAGGCCACAAAGGCACCCAGCAAAAGACCAAAGAATAACGTTCCGAGCGTGAGGATATAGAGAGGGGCCTCAATCTCGACCCCGAATGGCCAAAGACTTATGACGGCCGGCTGCCGGTTGGCCAGCGCGAAGGAAATGGCAAGTAACAGAATGACGAAGCCAATAAGGCCGGTGAAAAGTTTCATGTTACATCGCGCATTCTAGAGGCTTGTCGGCATCGCCGGTCTTCGGCCTGCAAACAATTGAGAGCTTAATCGTCAACCGTGCCTTCAATGCCGTTCAGGCGATCACGCAATTGCTTGCCGGTCTTGAAAAAGGGCACATATTTCTCCGCCACGGACACGGTCTGCCCCGTCCGCGGGTTGCGACCCTGGCGCGCTTCACGCTTTTTAACTGAAAAGGCACCAAATCCGCGCAGCTCGACGCGGCTGCTGCGTGCCAGCGCATTGGCGACTTCATCGAAGACAGTGTTGACGATCCGCTCAATATCGCGCTGCAAAAGATGCGGATATTTCTCGGCGAGGCGGAGGATAAGATCGGATTTCGTCATGTAATACCCCATTCATAGGAAAGACTAAGGCGCATAGGTCTTCTTAGGCGGTGCCAAAGCACGAAAGGATCCGCGATCCGGCGACACTGTCTTTGGCACCGTAAGCGAGTCGGATTCAAATTGCCAAAGCCACAACCGGGAGTCAAGCCAAAGCAAAGATAACCCATTGTGACTTAAGGCATTTTCATGGCAGACCTCCAGAATGGCGCCGGAGCGCCTCTTTTTGTCGTCATTGCCAAAAATGCGGAACAGCATAAGCTCCGCGCAGAGGCATCAGGTCCGACTAACATTCTTCGGGAGACACGGCCATGACACGAACAGCCCTGCGCAGGAAGACAGCATCCCCCTCGGTCGCCGAATGCTTTATGGCTTGCCTGGACCGCGCCGAGGAGGTTCATCGTCCCTTTCAGCATTGGCTCTTGGAAGATGTTTTGCCGGAAGATGTCTTGGCCGATATCGCCAACCTGCCCTTCGCTCCTCCGCAAAACCCTGTTTTTGACGGGAGGCGCGAATCGAATAACGCGTCGCGGGTTTTCTTTACGCCCGAGAACCAGGCGAAATATTTCGTTTGCCGGGAAGTGGCCTCGGTCTTCGACGATCCGACTGTCGTCGACACTTTGGAGAAGGTCACGGGTGCCAATTTGCGCCACGGCTCGCTACGCATCGAATATTGCCAGGATGCCAATGGCTTTTGGCTCGCTCCTCACTTGAACCTCGCGGTTAAACAGCTGACTATGATGATTTATTTATCGGAAGATCCAGCCCTCCTTGAGGCCGGCACGGAGCTTTATGATGGCTCTGCCGCCCATGAGTGCGTCGCCACTGTCCCCTATGAGCGTGGTAAAGGCTTTGTCTTCGTTCCCGGCCGGACGACTTGGCATGGGCTGCGCCAACGGCCCATCCAAGGCTTGCGGAAAACGCTCGTCGTTAATTACGTATCGCCAGACTGGGAAAGTAAAGACCAGTTGTCGTAAAAGGAAGGCATGAAGTTTTTCCAGGCCAAACCGGCCGCAGCCGTCTCGGCACCGCTGAAGGCGAGCCGCCATGCCATACGCGAAAAAGACGGCGGGTACGTCCTCCCTATGGTCGTGGCAGGTATGCACTGTCCCGGTTGCGCGTTCCGCATCGAGGAAGCGTTGAACAGCGAGACAAATGTCGCAGCAAAGGTCAATGTGACGACCAGGCGATTGACCGTGCGCTGGCCCGGCCCCGAGAACCGCGCCGATTTTTTGATCAAGAAAGTTACCGATCTCGGCTACCGGCTGCAGCCTTTTGAGGACGCGCAGTTCGACTCCGGCGAGCGGCACAATGAGCGACGCCTCTTGCACTGTCTTATCATGGCAGGCCTCGGCTGGCTGGCGCTAATCCTGATAGGGGTAGCGAGCTGGGCCCTGGGCTTTCCCGAGAACTGGGTCAACTGGGCCGATGCCGCCATCACGGTCCCCCTCGTTCTTTATACAGGCCAGCCTTTCCTCGCCTCAGCCTGGCGAGCGCTCAGGCATGGCGGCGCGAACATGGATGTGCCGATCAGCGTCGCGCTTTTGCTGACGCTGGTCATGAGCCTTATGGAGACGCTGCAGCACGGCGCTTATGTTTATTTCGAATCCGCACTTATGCTCGCGTTCCTGCTTCTCGTAGGGCGTTATCTCGACACCCGCACGCGCGGGCATGCGCGTGCGGCTGCGCAGGATTTGCTCGCCATGATGACAGGTACGGCCACGGTGAGGGAGGACGCACAGCTGCGCCTGATACCGATCCGCGAGTTGCGCCCGGGTATGCTTTTGCAAGTCGCGGCGGGGGAAAAAATCGCGGCTGACGGCATCGTCGAGACAGGCATCTCGGAAATCGACCCAAGCGCCATCAGCGGCGAGACGATGACAGAGCCAGTGCGCCCGGGCAGCACGGTCTTCGGCGGCATGGTTAATGTGGTGGCACCTTTAACGGTGCGCATCTCGAGCGACAGCGGCGACAGTTTGTTGGGCGAAGTCATCAAGCTTATGGAGAAGGCCGAGCAGAGCCACGCGAAATATACGCGCCTGGCCGATCGCGTCGCGAGGGCCTATACGCCTGTCGTTCACAGCCTGGCGCTTGGCACCTTTTTGGTCTGGTGGCTCGTCCTGCGCACCCCTTGGGAACCTTCGCTTCTGACGGCCATGACCGTACTGATTATTACCTGCCCCTGCGCGCTCGGCCTTGCCGTGCCGGCTGTCCAGGTTCTGACGAGCGGGCGGCTGTTCCGCCGCGGCATGCTGCTCAAATCGGCCGATGCGATTGAGCGCCTAGCCAAGGTCGATACGATCGTCTTTGACAAAACCGGCACGCTGACCTCGGGCAAGATGCATCTCGCGAATGAGGCGGATATCAGCCTGGACCAGATGCAGATGGCGGCATCTTTGGCGGCCCAAAGCAAACATCCGCTCGCGAGAGCCTTACAAAGAGCCTATAGCGGGCGGCTTTTGCCGCTCACGGTGACAGAGACAGCGGCCGAGGGTCTTGAGGCCTATTATCAGGGCAAGCTTGTGAGGTTGGGCCGGCGCCAATGGTGCGGCGATGCGAATGCGCCGGCCGATGAGAGCCCAGAATTATGGCTTCATATTGAAGATGAAGCTACTCTGCGCCTGATCTTTAGCAATGAGACCCGGCCCGACGCGGCTGAGATCATCAAGCAATTGCAAGCGCGGAACTATGAGATTTTTCTGCTGTCGGGCGACCGGGCGACGGCCGTGACTGCCGTGGCTAAAAGCCTCGGAATTACGAACGCCCATGCCGGCCTGTCCCCGACTGAAAAATGCGCCTTTATTGAAAAGCTGATGCATGTGGGTAAAAATGTCCTTATGGTCGGCGACGGCCTTAACGACGCGGCCGCACTTACGGCGGCGGACGTCTCGATGTCACCCTCTTCGGCGCTCGACATCGCACAGAATGCGGCTGATATCGTGTTTCAAGGCGAGAATCTCGCGCCGGTAGCTGAAGCCCTGGCGACCGCGCGGCGGGCGCATCACCTGATCCAGCAGAACTTCGCTCTCGCCCTGCTTTATAACCTCATAGCCGTACCGGTCGCCGTGCTGGGCTACACGACGCCCCTCATTGCGGCCGTCGCCATGGCCAGCTCGTCGCTTGCGGTCGTGCTTAATGCCCAGAGGGTTAACAGGGTCACCCGCATGAACCGCGTGACCAAGCGGGCCCTGCTTTTACGTTGAAAATAAAGGCAATTTGACAGGACGTCTGTCATTCTGTACTAATACACTATTACAGCACGATTGCTGCCGGATTGCGGCATCCAGCGCCAGGAGCGGCTTAGACGCATGAACATAAGATCGATATCAGCATCCACCGAACGCGTTCGCATCGCCCTGCAAAAAAGCGGTCGCATGGCCGAAGACGGGCTGGCTCTCCTCAAGAATTGCGGGCTTCACATCGCTCGCAGCCGCGATCAGCTTTTCTGCCGGATTCAGGAGTTGCCCATCGATCTCTTGCTGGTGCGCGACGACGATATCCCCAATTTCGTCAATAGCGGCATTTGCGATCTCGGCATTGTCGGCGAGAACGTCTTTGCCGAAATGAAAAGCGCGACGGAAGGGTTTTCGGCTACTATCCTCGCTCGTCTCGGCTTCTCACATTGCCGCCTGGCCATTGCCGTGCCGGAGAATGGTCCGATCAAATCCATTGCTGATCTCGCCGACACCACCATAGCTACCTCATACCCTCACCTGCTGGGCGATTTCCTGAAGGCGCAGAACATCAAGGCGCGGACTCTCGTGATGACGGGATCCGTCGAAGTCGCGCCGCGCCTTAAAATCGCGGACGCCATTTGCGATATCGTTGCTTCCGGCGCAACGCTCGCGGCCAACAATCTGCAGGAATTGACGGTTATGCTCAGGAGCCAGGCCCTTCTGATACGCTCGGCCGAGGGTCTTTCGCCGGAAAAGGAAGCTATTGTTGGCCGGCTGCAGGCACGGATGCAGGGAACCTTGAAAGCCGATGACAGCAAATACATCATGCTCAATGCCGACAAGGAGAGCTTGCCCCGTATCGTCAAGCTCCTGCCCGGCGCGGAATCGCCGACCATTATGCCCTTGCATGGCAGCGCCGATAAATTTGCCGTGCATGCGGTCTGCAGCGAGACGGTCTTCTGGGAGACTATGGAGCAACTGAAAGCGGCTGGCGCCAGTTCCATTCTGGTGCTGCCAATCGAAAAAATGATGGCTTAATCATGAAAACCATTATCTGGACAAGCGCCTCCGCTGAACAACAGGCGGAAGCACTGCAAAGGCCGGCGACAGGCGCGGACCCGGCTCTCGCCGAAAAGGTCGGAAAGATCCTTGCGGACGTCAAAAGCCGCGGCGATGAAGCGTTAAGCGAGCTCGCACAGCGCTTCGATGGCGTGGCACTCAAGGATTTTCGTGTCTCCAAGGACGATATGGCCACGGCTATCGGCAAGATTACGCCGCGGCTTAGCGCCGCCATCCAGCAAGCCAAGGCCAATATCACGGCCTTTCACGAGGCCGCACGCCCGCAAACGGTCAAGATCGAGACCATGCCGGGGGTGGTTTGCGAATTGCATTGGCGGCCAATCGAAAAAATCGGCTTTTATATTCCGGGCGGCACGGCACCTTTATTTTCCACGGTTCTGATGCAAGGCATTCCGGCGCAGATCGCCGGGAACCGCCAGGCCATTCTTTGCACGCCGCCCCGCAAGGACGGCTCGGTCCACCCCGCCATTTTAACGGCGGCACAGCTTTGCGGCATTACCCAGATTTATGCGCTCGGCGGCGCCCAAGCGATCGCCGCCATGGCCTATGGCACGGCCAGCATTCCGAAAGTGGACAAGATATTCGGGCCCGGCAATGCTTATGTCACCATGGCCAAGCAGCTGGTGGCCCAAGACGCGGCCGGCGCTGCGATCGATATGCCGGCCGGTCCTTCGGAAGTCATGGTGATTGCGGATGGGCAAGCCGAGCCGAAATGGGTGGCGGCCGATTTGCTGGCGCAGGCCGAACATGACGCATCCGCCCAAGCCATTCTGGTTACGACAGACGATGCCATGGCAAGCCAGGTCCAATCTGCGGTCCTTGAGCAGCTAGCAGCCCTGCCCCGGCGTGCCATTGCCGAGGCAAGCCTCAAAGAGGGCCGCATAATTATCGTATCAAGCATGGCGCAGGCGATTCACATCGCCAATCTATATGCGCCGGAACATCTTATCCTTCATGCCGAGAATGCGGGCGAGGCTCTGCCCGCGATCCAGCATGCGGGCTCGGTCTTTTTGGGTCCGTGGACGCCTGAGTCGGCTGGCGATTACGCCAGCGGAACCAATCACGTCCTGCCGACCTATGGCTATGCGCGCGCTTTTGGCGGGCTGACAGTCATGAGTTTCTTGAAAAGCATGAGCGTCCAGACCATAACCCGTGACGGCTTACGCGCGCTTGGCCCCGCTTTGATCGAAATGGCCGAAGCGGAAGGCCTCGGCGCCCATGCAGCGTCGGTAAGGATAAGGGTGGAGAGCAATCGATGAGCGGGTTTCTGAATCGGATTCGCCCGGATCTGCGCGAACTCGCCAGCTACAGCTCGGCTCGCACGGAGGCCGGCGGTTTCGTCGCATCCATAGCGCTCGACGCCAATGAAAGCCCCTGGCCGCCTTTTGGCCCTATCGCTGCGCATTGCCCGTTGCATCGGTATCCGGAACCGCAGCCTGCGATGTTAAGGCAGCGCCTGGCTTCTATCTGGAGCACGCCGGCCGAAAAGATCCTCCTCGGCCGTGGCAGCGATGAGGGCATCGATCTTCTGATACGCCTCTTTTGCCGCGCCGGCACGGACGAGATCCTGATTTGCCCGCCAACCTTCGGCATGTACAAGGTTTATGCCTCTATCCAAGGCGCCAAAACCCTGGAAACGCCGCTCAATGGCGAGGGACAGCTCGATGTTCCCGCAATCCTCAAGACATGCACGCCGCAAACAAAGCTGATCTTCATACCCTCGCCCAATGCGCCTATGGGCCAGCTTATGCGGCGTGAAGATATTCTGGAGCTCTGCAAGAGGCTCGCCGGGCGAACCTTGATCGTCATCGACGAAGCCTATATCGAGTTCACTGCGAGGCCCGAAGGCCTCGTCGCGGATCTCGGCGCTCATTCCGACCTTGTCATCCTTCGCACCCTTTCGAAATCGCATGCGCTGGCCGGCGAGCGCGTTGGGGCGGTTTTGGGGGCTGCTGACCTCTTGGGCTGGCTGCAAAAGGTGCAAGCGCCATACCCGCTCACGCAAAGCAGCATACGCGCCACTCTCGATGCGCTCAGCCCCAATGGCTTTCTCGAGGGCGCCGAGCGGCGCCGCCTTATCGTCAGCGAACGGAACCGCATGGCAAAAGGCCTTGCCCAATCTTCTTTAATCTCAAAAGTATTCCCGAGCGACGCCAATTTCCTTCTGGTGGAAACCAAGGACGCCGAGGCCTTTTTCAACCGGCTGAAAGCGCATGCGATCCTGCCGCGCAACCGGCACAGCCTTATTCCCAATACGGTCCGCATCTCGATCGGCTCCCCCGAAGACAACAATATGGTTCTGAAAGCGCTCGATATCGAGGTCAGGGAGACAGCTACTGCCCTGACGCCGCGCCTTTACAGCACGAGACGCGCCACCAAAGAGACTTCGATCGATGTGACCGTCAATCTCGATGAGCCTGGCTTTTTGAATGTCGAGACTGGGATCGGCTTCTTCGACCATATGCTGGCGCAATTGGCCTCGCATGGCGGCTTTGGCCTTGAGATGCATTGCCAGGGCGACCTCGTCATCGACCAGCATCATTCCATAGAGGATTGCGCTTTGGCGCTTGGCCAGGCGCTCAAAGCGGCGCTTGGCGACAAGCGCGGCATTGCGCGGTTCGGTTTCACGGCACCTCTGGATGAGGCGTTGGCGCAAGTGACGGTGGATCTTTCGGGCCGGCCTTATTGCTCGTTCAACGGCTCATTGCCGGCGCCGATGATCGGCACGATGAGCAGCGAAATGGTCCCGCATTTTTTCCAGTCGCTCGCTATGGCCATGGGAGCCGCCGTTCACATCGCGGTTGAAGGCGAAAACAGCCACCATATGGTGGAAGCCTGCTTCAAGGCGACCGGTCGCAGCCTGCGCCAGGCTTTTGCCCGCGAAGGCCGTGCGCATAGCATTCCATCGACCAAGGGCGTGCTGTGATTGCGGTCATCGATAGCGGGGTTGCCAATCTGGCCTCGGTCATGGCCTCCCTCCAGCGCCTTGGCGCCGAGGCCGAAATCACGTCTGATCCCGTGGTGATACGCGAGGCGGAGCGCGTCATCCTGCCGGGCGTCGGCTCGGCGGCGCCGGCCATGGCCCAGTTGCGAGATAAACAATTGGTCGAGGTCGTGCGGGGCCTGACGCGACCTGTCTTGGGCATTTGCCTTGGCATGCAATTGCTTTTTACGCGCTCGGAAGAAGGCGGCGACACCTCATGCCTTGATATCATCCCGGGTGAGGTGCGGCTTTTGCAGAGCAGCGCCGAGACGCCCGTGCCGCATATGGGCTGGAATACGCTCGCTCTCCAAGCAGCCGAGCATCCCCTGCTGCGGGGCGTGGCCGACGGCAGTTTTGTCTATTTCGTGCATAGTTTTGCCGCACCTTCCGGACCCTATAGCCTGGCGCTGACCACTTACGGCACGGCCTTCACCGCCATAGCCCAGCATAAGAATTTTCTCGGCTGCCAGTTTCATCCCGAGCGTTCCAGCACGGCCGGCAGCCAGATCCTGCGCAACTTTCTGGATATAGAACGCTGATGGATATTTTCCCCGCTATCGATCTCAAGGACGGGCAATGCGTCCGCTTAACGCAAGGCGATTTCGCTACCGCCACGATCTACGAATCCGATCCGCTTGCTCAAGCGCGCAAATTCGCCGATGCCGGCGCTACATGGCTGCATGTCGTTGATCTCGACGGGGCCCGGCTCAGCGAGATGCAGCAATTTGATGTCATCGCCAAAATAGCCAAACAGACCGCGCTGCGCGTCCAGGGCGGTGGCGGCGTGCGGCACGAGAAAACCATCCAGCGCCTGCTCGATTCCGGGGTGGAGCGGGTCGTCATTGGCAGTCTCGCCGTCAAGAACAAGCGCCTCGTCAACGAATGGCTGCGTAAATTCGGCAACGACCATATCGTTTTGGCCTTCGATATCCGGCTCACCGATAATGAGCCGGAAATCCTCACCCATGGCTGGCAAAGCGGCAGCCAGCAATTGTTATGGGATGTCTTGGACGCCTATGCCGAGAGCGGCCTTAAAACCGTGCTGTGCACCGATGTCAGCCGCGACGGCATGCTGGCAGGCACCAATCTCGATCTGTACCGGATCCTGCGCGACCGCTGGCCGGATTTGCGTGTCCTGGCCTCGGGTGGCGTCAGCGGCATCGGCGATGTGCTCGATCTCGCTAAGCTCGGCACGGCCGGCGTCATCGTCGGCAAGGCGCTTTACGAAGGCCGCATCGATCTGAAAGACGCGCTGGAACAGGTGAAGAATGCTGGCTAAGCGCATCATTCCCTGCCTTGACGTCAAGGACGGCAAAGTCGTCAAGGGCGTGCAATTTCGCGATGCGCAGATCGTCGGGGATATCCTTGAACTCGCCGAACGGTACCGCAATGCAGGCGCTGACGAGCTTGTCTTTTATGACATTACGGCGAGCAGCGACGGCCGCATGGTGGACCGCGCATGGATCGCGCGCGTTTGTGCCGTAATCGATATCCCGTTTTGCGTGGCCGGCGGCATCCGCTCGGTCGATGACGCGCGCGCCATCCTGGCGAATGGCGCCGACAAGATATCCATTAATTCCCCGGCGCTTGAAAACCCCGAGCTGATCGATGCACTGGCACGGGAATTCGGCCATCAATGCGTCGTCGTCAGCATCGACAGCCGCGCCGAGGACGGCGATTACCAAGTTTATCAATATACGGGCCGCGAGACGAAGACTGTTGCGACGTGCCGGCGCACGCTGGACTGGGCAGCCGAGGCCGTGAGCCGCGGCGCGGGCGAAATCGTCCTGAACTGCATGAACCAGGACGGCATGAAAGAAGGCTATGATATCGAGCAGCTGTCTGCCGTGCGAGGCAAGGTCGCGGTCCCTCTGATCGCTTCAGGAGGCGCTGGCACCGTTGAGCATTTCGCCGAGGTGTTCAAGAATGGCCATGTGGACGGCGCGCTCGCCGCCAGCATCTTCCATAAGCAGGTGGTAACAGTGGGCGAGGTCAAAAATTTCCTTCGGCAACACAATATCATGGTGCGCCTATGAGCGGCTCGTTTTCAGCCTTTGATCCAACGTCGATTGACTGGGCAAAGACCGAAGGCCTTGTCCCCGCGATCGTGCAGGATGCCAGAACCATGCGCGTTTTGATGCTTGGCTATGTCAATGCGGAGGCGCTCCAGGCGACGCTCGACAAAGGTCTCATCACCTTCTTCAGTCGCAGCAAACAGCGTTTGTGGCAAAAGGGCGAGACATCCGGCCATGTTTTGCGTCTTCGCGATATACGTCTTGATTGCGACAAAGATACGCTTCTGATGCTGGCGGAGCCCGAGGGCCCTACATGCCATCTCGGCACCATCACCTGCTTTGGGGATGGCCCGGAGCCGCGTCTGGCCGTATTGGCCGATCTCGCAGCCACCATCCATGCGCGCCGCATGGCGCCGGATCCAGGCAGCTATACGGCAAAACTTTTCGCTGAAGGCGTTACGCGCATTGCGCAAAAGGTCGGCGAGGAAGCTGTCGAAACGGGGCTTGCGGCTGCCACCAAAAGCCCAGACCTTCCCGGCGAGGCGGCAGATCTTATCTACCACCTGCTGGTCCTATTGGAAGCCACAGGTACCGACTGGCAGGATGTTCTCGATATTTTACGAAGACGCAGCCAGCGCCAACAGCCCTCACATTGATCATCGAACTATTGTTAGATATCAGTTTAGTAAGCGCCGTCGCGGCCGATGACCACGGGGATGGTCTTGCAGATGATCGCGATGTCATGCCACAGCGACCAGTTGCGCACATACCAGCTATCCATATGAACGCGCTTGGCATAGGACACATCGTTGCGGCCGCTGACCTGCCAGAGGCCGGTGATGCCGGGGCGCACACGATAGTAATGCGCGATATCATCATCGTATTTCTTAACTTCGGCCATGATGATCGGGCGTGGGCCCACGATGCTCATATCGCCCCGCAGAACGTTGATGAGCTGCGGCAACTCATCGAGGCTCGTACGGCGCAGCAACGCTCCCGTCATTGTGACGCGTGGATCATTACGCAGCTTGTGATCGCGCTGCCATTCTTCCTGGGCTTCGGGATTTTCGGCGAGATGCTTTTGTAGAACTTCGTCGCTATTGAGAACCATCGAGCGGAATTTGAGGCAAGAGAATGCCTTGCCGTTGAGACCAAGGCGCTTATGTCCAAAAAGAGCAGGACCGCCATCGAGTTTTACCAACATGGCCAAGATCAGGAAGATGGGGCTGGCCAGGAGTAGAACTGTCGCTGCAACAACGATATCAAATGCGCGCTTGAAGAAACGAGGCAACGGCTGGTCGAGCCCATGGCTCCGGGTCAGCAACATGACGTTATGATTGAAGAAATACTGCGGCATCATGCCGAGCACAGGCAGATTATGAAGCGGTGGCGAGACCGAGAACGGCACCGACTCCCGCACGAGCTGCGCTAAGGGCTGCTCGGCATCCATGATTTCATGGCCGCTCAGGGCAATCAAGACGTGGTCGGCGTGGCTCATGGCGCATAAGGTCTGCCAGGAATTAGCGGCCTTCTGCAGCGCAAGAGAGAGGTCGCTGATCTGTCCGACGATCTCATATCCGAGGCCGCGCTCGGATTCGAGCGCCATAATGGCTTGCTCGGCCGTGGGGCCACTGCCTACAAGCAGTGTCCGGATCTGCCACTGGCCGCGACGGCGCAAATAGCTGCGGTAGATTGAGCGGAAGGCGATGATTGCAATGGCGGCGAAGACCCAGTTGGACATAAGCCAAAGTCGGGAAAAATCCTGCCGCGAAGCGAATTTAAAAAAGCCGTCGATCAGCATCGCGAAGCTCGTGACACCTACGATTGTTTTCGTCTCCATCCAGAAGGGCATCCGCACGTGGTAGTGACCCGTATGCTCGAACCAGAGAACAACGCAGGCGCTAATCAGGAAGGGTTGCAAGACTTGGATGAAGGTCTGTTTGGAGACCCCATTCAGAGCAAACCGGTCGAAAAACAGTGAATTGATGATTGCGGCCAAGCTCCAGGCACAAATCAGGCCTAACACAAACGCGGCAATGTCTGTTCCAATGAAGCCCCGCAACACCTTCGAAACGTCGCTATGGGCATGGTCGGTTTTGTGGGTGATTATGCTTTCGGGAGCATTATTCTCGATCTGCTGCAGCAAGGCCGCAAGACGCTTTTCCGTGTTCCCGAACGAAAACCTGGGAGCGCCGGATTCGGCCTTAAGTAATTTCGAGAGAGCACTTCTACGCGCCATTAACTTATCCTCGGCAAAAAAGTTAACCAACTATACTCTGCTGCAACGCGATAACGGCCGTACTTATATAGAATTTTGCCTGGTATGGATATATTTTTCGGATGTTGAATTAAATGCGTCGAAGTCACAGACCCGATACTCCAGTCAATTCAAACCGTTATGAAGTGATAATCTTCTCCGTTAACCATAACTACAGTGTCGCACGATTTCTTTACTTGTAAATTTCACATCACACTGTCCGTTTGGCGCTGCATTGTGTTTTTTTTGTGATGAACCGCCTCCATTTGTAATGGATGCGAAATGACCTTTCCATTGCTGCAATTGCAGCGAGGGCCTACCCGAAATCTATCGGTGAAAAATATTTGGCCTTCTATGGCGAGCCGCGCACCGCCTGGCACCCGATGGGAACCAAAACCTCGTTGGCAAAAAGGCGCGGAGATCAATCCCCCCTCCGGGTTTAGCTCAACCCGCTGATACGAGGGAAAGCGGTCAGGCAGGTTCAATGAGAATCGATGAGAATCAAGAAGGACTTTGGGTATTGTCCCGTTTTCCAATCAAATGCATCAGGGTCCGGTGTACCAGACCAATGGATTGCTTAAGTGTTTCCCGACCTTCGGCAAATAGGAGCATTGTCAGCGCTACAAGCGAATAAGATAAAACACCACCGACAATCAAAAGGAACCAGGGGTTGCTATCTGGCATCGCGCGTTTGAGGCCCAGGAGGGCTGCGCCGGCAACCGCGACGCTGACTACCTGCGGCACAATGGCCTTGATGACATTGGCATATTGCACGGGCCCTGTTCGCGTCACATACCACCAAAGGAATGGTGTCAACAGATACTCGCGCACCGAATAAGCCGTCGCCACCCCGACGCCGCCATAAGGCAAGCCGATGAGGAAAGAAATGACGCTTGTGATTGCATTAATCATGCCAAAGCGCGCGTATTCCCCGGCACGACCTTGGCTAATGAATAACCAACTCGCGTGGCCGTTGACCACTTGCAGGAGTCCTGCAAATGCGAGCGGCACGAACATCGGCACGGCGTCCGCCCAATTCTTGCCCAGCAATGTAGGGATCATCGGATCCGCCAGCACAGTCGCACAAACGATGCCGGGCCAAGTAGCGAGCGTCAGCTGCGACAAAGCGCGAACGAAAATACTTCTGTACCTCTCGGGCTCCTCCGTTAAACGCGATAGGACGGGAACCATAACGCCCGTCATCGGATCGATGATGCGCTGCAAGGGAAACAGCAAAAGCTTATAAGCACGGTCATAGAGGCCGAGCTCGTTGTTTCCCCAGCTTCGACCAATCAAAAGATTATCAGTGTTGCGAGCGATAAAAGAGGAGACGTTAAAGCTCGTAATTCCGGCGCCGAAACTCAGCATATGGCCCAGTCCCGGCACGCGCCGTGGCCGCGTTGGCATCCAGCCCGACGCACGCCAAACCCCAATAATCGGAATGACCGTCCCGACAACGCTGCCGGCATAAATGGCCCAGTAATTCTTGAACACCATAGCCCAGATGATGGCCGTCAGAAGACCCGTGACGGCCCCGAGAGTGCCCGTCTTGGCTAAAACGCCGAACTCCATCCGTCGCTGCAAAATCGCGCTTTGTTGGTTGCCGAGCCCGCTAATAAAAACCTGAAATCCGACGGCCGCTGTGAGCACCACAACCCGCGGCTCATTGTAGTACACTCCTACCAAAGGACTAATGGCGATCAGAATGAGGGCCAGCAAAAGCCCAGCCCCTGTGTTTATCCAAAAAAACGCATTGACCTCTTCGTGCTCGAGATCCGGCTTTTGAACGGTTGCCTGGTTGAGGCCGAGGTCTTGAAAGAGAGCCAAAAAACCGACGACCGGGCCCGTCATGGCGATCAAACCAAAGTCGGACGGCGACAACAGGCGCGACAGGACAATAACCGAGGCGAACTGGCAGGCGGTTTTGACAATTTGCACGATGCCGGAATTGAAAATGCCCGACGTGACGTGACGTGCCATTTCCTTGTGGCGAGGCTCGAAAAGGTCTTTGCTCATATTGTGTTATAATTCTTTCATTGCCTTTGAGGCGTCTAGAGCCACGAGCTGCGCTCAATAGACTGATAGCCCATGGATAACAAGGCAAGCCGCGATACAAAGGGCAATTTGAGATAGGAGTAAGACTTATCGACAATGGCGTTGCATTCGGCCAATTGCTCGGCACTGATTGTCTTCAAAGGCAGCTGCAGGGGTGCAAAAGGTGCGATGGCGCCTTGATATTTTGGGTACATCTCCTTCCACGGATCACATGGGCCCATCCAGGGTTTGGGGAAACGATTAAAGTGGTAGATGCAAGGCTCAACGAAGCGCTCCACCCCCCAGAATCGGTATTGCGTCTGGAAGTTCCATTTGGACGATAGTCGCAACCGCCTGTCGCCCATGATGGCATTGAGAGCGCTCTGATCGGGGCTGTGTTCACAGGCATCGGCATTTTCGAGGTAATAGGCGTAGGCTTCTTGCGAGATGGTCTTCCACGTCGTGCGTGAGGTCGCGAAGATCCCGGAATTGAAGTAGCCGTACTTTCTGTCCAGATTAAGGCCCTTGAAATACGCCCGAATCTCTTCGGTGGTCTTGCCAAAACCCATGTTCTGGCGAAAGAAAATGGTGTCCTCGGCCGCGGCAAAGCGCCCTTCCGGTACAACGGCGTCAATCAGCGCTGAAGGATCACGCTCGACCCAGGTGTCACCGTCTATGTAGACGATGCGCTTACATGCCTCCGGCAACAGATCATCCATGAAAAGCCGCCCAAACATAGCCATCGGCGTATGCGATTTCGACAGCCGCTCCTTATCGATCTGGCTGAAGGCACGTTCATCCAGTGAGACGGCACGAATACCGTAGGTCTGGAGGAATTGGTCCGTCGCTTCGGATTTGCCGGCCTCAACACCAACGGTGAATATAAGAATGTCCGCCTTATGGGCCGGCACGAATTTCCGCACCCCGATTGCGGAAACGATGCTTGGCAAAAGGAAATTAACGTCTGAGACGTAACAAACGGCGCAGTCAGCACTCATGGCTTTCTCATTCTAATATGTGGTTGTTGGGCCCGGCGCGGCAGCGAGTTTAAAGGCTCAGGCCTAGCCTCGATGGCCGGCTTTTTCCCCCATTCGGTTATGCGCGGCATGATCGAGAAAAAGAGCAGCGGTCCCATGCCGAAGGGACCGTTGGTATCAATTTCGGCCATAGCGCGTAGAACAAACATAATCGAAAACCCGATAAAGAAAATGGACGCGTTGCTTGCCCCCTGGTTGACAAGGAACCGAAAGCTCATAGCCGTGGTCTTGATATAAAGATAAACCGTCAACAGTAACCCGCAGATGCCAAGTTCCACAAAAGTGTTAATGAACAAATTATGAAAATGGAAGCCTGAGCGGTCGAAGATGTCGAATTTGTACCAAAGCTCCTCAGCCAGGGGGCGACCCGGAATCCAAAAAGCTCCGTAGCCGACACCCACGATTGGATTGTGGGCTAAAGTGAAGCCAATACCTTGCGCCCATAGAAAGGTTCGGCCAGTGAGAGACGAATCCTTCCCAAGGGCATTAAGTCCTGTATCTTGCCAACCATATGAGAATCCAGCAATGGCCAGCATGGCAACAGCGAAGACGGTCATGATGAGCATAGGCATGCGAGACGACGCAGGTAACTTGCCCAGAAAATACGCGACAGTGCTTATTGCCAAAGTTCCGGCGAGCGAAGCGTAAGAGGTCGCCGACTTACTGTAAACGAGACACGCAGCAAACAATGTCAATGGCACGGCGCAAAAAATAAGTCTTTTCGCCCTGCCCTTCGTTGCAAACAGGTAAATAAGCGTCATGAAAAATCCGATTTCGGAAAAACTTCCGACCACATTTTTGGAACCGAAAAGGCCGTCGATGGAATAATGGCCACTTCTAAACGGCACCAAAAGCACAAGAAACAAACCGATTACCGAACCCTTAATAAAATCATCCAGCCGGACAGTGCGCGCGATAACAACGGTGCAGATAATCATCGTTAAAAATTCAAGTGAACTCTTTCCAGAAAGTTCTGGACGATCTGACCACAATGTGGAGATGACACACAGGGCACCGTATGCAAGAGCCGGGAAAACGTCGGGCGTCATCCGTAATGTGAGGGTACCTTTGTACTTAATGTGTGAAAACCAGATGGCGTACAAGACCAAGATAGGGGCGGCGCCGAACAGGCCTGAGTAAGCCATAATGAGTGTGGTGATAACTATGTAGGTAGTCGCGTAAGAATCCCGAATTTGCGGGAAGCCATCGCTCTGCTTTTTTCGCTTGAAGACAGGTCGCACAAGGATGGATTGTGAATCTTCGGCCTTCATAGTGCTGCCCGCGTCAAAGTCACTTTATCCGCACAGGAACTCTATACAGAATACCAATGATTTAGTTGACTACCTGTTTAAAAGCAAACATTCTTCGTTTCTGTTTTTACTTACGGCCGGCATTAACTTTAAAATCGAAACACTTAACCTATTGATCAGGGAGCTCCCGCCAACATGGTCGTTAAAGAGACAAAATCAGTCCGGACGATGCTAGTTCTTTGCACGGCCCTTATGGTGCTTCCCGTGATTTATTTTGAATACTTTCCAAATCAAGACGGATCAGCTCATGTAAACTCGGCTTTGGTATTGGCCAAACTGGCGCAGGGTTCAGCATTTTTTTCAAAGTATTTCACAAGCACGCATTTCGTCCTTACCAACTGGGCAACTACTGCCATTCTGTTCGCACTGAACTATCTGTTAGAGCCGGCGCACATGGAGTCCGCCTTCGCCCTCCTTTATGTCATCCTTATGGTTGCAGCGATTGTCTTTTGCGTCCGACACCTTTTCCTCGCTCCATCAATTTATGCGCTGGTCTTTTTCCCGCTGGTGTTTACTCATATGCTGCATATGGGATCGTTTAATTTGTCATTGGCATGCATCCCTTTTCTTCCGCTGCTCGGCTTATGTCATCAATACCTTGTTCGTCCGTCCGGCAAATTGGCTGTTTGGATTGCCCTAATTCTATTGCTTATTTTTACATTGCACGTGCAAATCGCGATTTTGGCGCTGTGCTGCGCGGGCATTTACGCCGGCTGGGTTCTGGGTTTTACAATATTTGCCGGAAGCCGGCCGTTTCAGTCCACCTTTCTGAACCAAGGAGGCGCAAATCTGCAAGTAACGGATGCGGTAAAACTTATCGGGGCGTGCCTTCCGGCAGGAGTAGCTTGCCTGCTGTTTTTCCTCGAGGCGCGCAGTGGATTAGCATCCGAGCCACACTACGTCGGTCTGAAGATGAAAGGCATCCACCTGGTTTTTCTCAGTGGCATAGCGTCCTATTCTGTCTTCGGCATGGCTGTGGCGGCTCTGCTCTTCCTTCTTATTGCTGCTGGCTGCGGTTATGCCTTGCGCACTCTTCTATTTCCTTTCAAAATCGCGCCAGCGGACTGTATGCTGGCCTGCGCTCTATTCGTTCTCATGCTCTTCATAGCCATGCCCGATGGCCTTGGTGATGCGTTCAATATTGAAGAGCGCCTTATGATCCCGATGCTGATGGCACTCTTAGGCTGGATTGTCTTACGGATTGAAGCGCGGATTCCGGCGCAAATCGTCGTAGGGGCTGCTGTCGCGATAATTTTGCTGCAGACTGCAGATCGGGCGCTCGCCTTTGCTAAAATCAATGACACGCTAAAAGAATATGCTGAGGTCGTTCCTCATATTCCTGACGGCGCGGCTATCATCGTCATTAATCTCGATCAAGTCGCTGAACGTCCGCTACATCGTAACCTTAAGCGTCCTTTCGAAGCGGTGACCCGCTTTGATGCGGCGCGCAGCTTTATGGGCACGGCGATCGGCGATCGTGACGTGGCATTTATCAGCAATTACGAGGCTCTCGCCGTGCGTCCCTATTTCAGCCTGAAGTACGAGCCTTGGCTCTCGACGATTATAGGCAACCAGGACCCCGATCCGGTCGCGAAAGATGAAGCGAACAAAGGGTCCCTCACCAAACTCATTCGCGAATTGAAAAACGGCGGCCCACCTATTTCATATTTAGCTTTGTGGACTGTCGATCGGACAAGCTTAGATGATTGGCGGGTCGAAGCGGCTTTGGCAACTATCGAGAAATACTACGACAAAACTTTCAGTTCTTCCGCATCGCATTTAAGCTTGTATAAAATGAAAGAACCGCCTCATTAAGCCAGCCTATGCATTCTGGCGTTTTGCTGTAAGGGCTTTGCCAATATAGATAGAGGGCCGCTCAATCGTCAGAAAGAAGAGCGATGCCACCATCAATGAACTACCAACTATGAGGCAACAAATCCCGACCAGGGGGAATATGCCATACAGTTTCCGAAACAGGAAAATAGCTATCGGCAGATGAACGAGATATAAGCTGTAAGATATATTTCCCAGCCATTGAATCATGCGTAAATCTAAGATCGATTTATGTCGATGATTGTTTCTCACCCATACAATTAGAAATCCGCTTGCGAGCCCCAAGCACAAGTCCACACAGAATGTAACGACTGCATCCGCACCGCGTCCGAATAGTTCGGATAATATGCGTTCAAAGTCGGGATGACTGCGTATATCTGTCGGCAAACACAGAACAAATAAAGTTAACCCCAGGAGAACAATGAACTTAGTACGAGATAACCGACCGAACCAATCTTTAATTACGTCATTCTTTTTTGCCAGAACTATCCCCAGCATAAATAGAGGGACATACCGCAGAGTTAGCAAAAGCGACACCGCTATGCTGTCAGACATTATATAGCTGTCGTCGTGCCCAGTGAAAACAATGGCAATTGTGACAATAACATAGGTTGCGAGGGCAAATAATGCTGCGAAACGCACACTTTTGCACAAAAGCACCAGAACGGGGAATATTATTGAAACACGCATTTCGACTATAAGCGACCACATAACTCCGTCCAGCCATATGTCGCTGAATCGCCCTCTCATGGAGAGATGGTCTAAGATCGTTTGTAATGTCACTGGCGCCTCGCCCCACCAAATACTGCCATTGTCGGTTCGAGGAACGGAACTATGGGCATACAAAATAGCGGCACAAACAATTGCAACAGCGAACGGGATGTAAATTCTGCACACTCGCTTGATAATATAAGCGCTATATGGCGGCCAACTTTTTTTCAAAAAGGGAATAGCAAGCACATACCCACTAAGGACAAAAAACAAAATAACCGACATATGACCACCTAAAAATACTCGAAGAGGCGAAAGGCGGATCCATATCGGCAGTCCCATTTGCACTGAAATGGGGCAGACCAAATAGCAATGATAAGTTAGCACCAAAAACGATGCGATGCCGCGCAATGAATCTAATTGGTGTATCCTCTCGACCCCGGTTTGCGTTTTCTGGTTCGTGTTTGAAAAAAGGTTATTCATATCGTTGTTGGTCTGAGGGTTTCAAAAGCTGCGCATGGGATGCTTGGCTCTTAGGCTGTGGCCACAAAACTCTTTACGCTCTGCCGTTTTTCCATGGAACGGGCATGCGCGCAACCAGCTTACGCCCGAGATTCATGGACGGCCGTTCAATCAAATAATGCATCATGTGGGCGATAAGCAACATCGAGGGTACCGCCACAGCCATGGTTACAACTAAAGATGCGTGCCCCAACAGGAGAATGACAATCCCCAACAGTACAGGCAAGTGAATCAAATAGAGGCTATAGGAAATATTACCCAGCCACACGCAAGTGCGAGCTGACAATGTAGCGGAAACCGCCGGGACGACCGCACACACGGCAATTAAATACATAGCCATTAATCCATACAAAATGTCGATATAGCCATCGCCACCAGGCCTTTTTAAGTTCAGAAAAACGCACAAAAGTACCGAACAGATGAAAATTGCGCCCTGACATGTTCTTGATACGCGATTGAGGATCTTTCCGTATTGGTCGAGACTCGCCGCCGTTATAATGCCAAACAAGAAAAATGGTACGTAGCGTCCGGTTAAAAATAAGGATCCCGCAGGGCTTTCGGCAACCATTACTGACGGTTCTCCAAGCGCCGCCTGAATTTTTGAACAAAGAAACGCCGCGACCATTGAGGCGACCACACCAGGCCACCCAAAACGTTTTACAAAAAGAATGAGCAACGGAAATATGAGAGCGATCCGCATCTCGACAATGAGAGTCCATATAGGCCGGTCAAGAATAGTGGCGCTTTGGTGAACGTCCGTCATGAGCATGTGAGATGCGATGAGGCCCGGCGTCAAGGGGACTGTCCAGAACTCAGCCAGCCAGCCTGAAAGCAACGGTGATGATGGTTTATTCGACAACCCAAGTAGCAGCGACGCGACAAAGATCGCGAGTGCGAAAGGTGGATAAAGACGAAAAAAACGGCGGACCAGATATGGGACATATGCATCGTTCTTTCCAGCGTAGTATGGGAGCGCCAGCACAAAGCCACTAAGAACAAAAAACAGCAGAACCGCAAACCGCGCCCCCGCAGAAAATAGATCAGCAAGGTCCTCAACGAACCTTGTTCGGAACGTCTCCGGAACAGAAAGCCCTAAATGATGCAAGACTACTATCAGGCAGGCGAGACCTCGCAGAGAATCTAGGCTTTTAAAACGATGGATGGCAGTGTCCGTCATCTCGGTGTGATCGCAGGTAGTCCTAGGTTACGTCAACTAAAAAGCCTCTTTCTGACCACCGGGCTATGTAGTAAGAGTGAGACTTTGCAGCACCAGGTATTACTGATGGACGAAGGACACCTGCTGGAGAATACCCTGGGTCAATGGCAATTCATTGCGTTATATACGGTTGCTCTTTTTGTCCTTGTAAAGCTTAACTGTTGGTATCGCTCAGACGTCAGGGAAATGACGCCGGAGGAACGGCAGCAACATGATGAGGACAATGCCAACCCGGATAACTTACTATAGCGGTATCAGATACGTCTTTGTCTAAACCAGCTAGATGACTAATTGGCATCTCGTTGCTCATTTACATTTCGATACATGTGGATACGGGCATCCCGCTTCAACGGGTGTAAAGCGCGTCCATTCCACATCGGCCGTGACCGGATCAATGTAATGGAAGGGACCGAGCCAACCATTCATTTGCGAGCCGCCCGCCCACAGAGTGAGATAAACCAGTCCAGGATTTTTAGGCATAACCGCCCCATCCGGCGTTTCGTGGACTAACTTGCGATCGACATACCAACGAATTTTCGTTTCGGTCCAATCGAAGGCGTACTCATGCATGCTCTTTGAAGCATCAAAAGGCAGTTGAACAATTGCTTCATGGCCCCCCTTACCATTGGTGTAGTAGTTGACTTGCACGGCATGCGTATTTTTGCCGAGAAACTCGAAATCGATCTCATCCCATTCAGGTGCGCCCGTGCCCGGGCCGACATAGGTGAAAAACGCTGTATTCAAACCGGGGCCAGCGGCAGGACGCATCCGGACTTCATAGGTGCCGTAGCCCGTGGGTATTTTGGTATGGATCTCGGCGCAGCTGACCGGCCGCACCTTGCCGCCGGGTTCGGACAGCTGCAGGACCAGCCTACCTTCTGCGGCAAAGGCTTCATCCGCCGCCCATTCGCAAGCCTGATAGTCGCCGTTCACCCAGCCGTTTGACGCATACCAGATGGCAGGGTCGAGCGTTGTAAACTTTGCATAGAAGCCATCGGATTCAGCATGCACGGAACAAGCAACAAACAACCCGAGCCCCAGGCATAGAGTGCTAGCAAGCGATTTTTTCATGCGTAATCCTTGTTGTTTGGCCATTTATGTAGTCATTAAAGATGGCAGTTCCACTAGCCTTGACACTCTTGCTAACCTTTTATGCGATCAGGCTGAAATATTGATCCGCGTAGAGTCTCGCAGATGTTTCCATTTTCAACTTCTCTGCCACATACGCTCGCGGGCGATAATCAGCGCGCTTTTCAAGAAAGCGGTGCAGTGCGTCATCGAAGGCCGATAAATCCCTGAACCGCTCCCCGCATGTTTCTGAGAAAAATGGTACGGATGAGGCCGGCGGCGGCTGTTGTGCAAAGCGCCGCCATAAAGGATCCGCCCAGAACCCATTATCCCATGCCAAAATAGGAACACCGCTAGCCATGGCTTCCTGATACGCCAAACCTTGTGTTTCGTGTTCGCATATAAAGAGCATGCCTTTTGATTCCGCGAGCATTTGTTTGAGCGTTGCATGATCGTGAAATTTATATCTTACAAGACGATACGTGAGGCCACGCGCCTTTAGCTTTTCCAAAATAGGGTTGAGAAGGCTTTGCTCAAGCTCATCATGTTGCCAGCGGATCTTGTCATACACGAGGAAATCCCAAGCCTTAGGCTGGCCTGATTGGTCGGGCCACATGTTGATATCGATGCCCGCAAACCATTCAAAACAAGCTTCCCCATAGACGGGCTTGTACATATGAAGGCACCATGGCGCCAAGACAGCGTATTTTTTGAACCGTCTATCCTTCATGAGCTCTGGCGCCAGCATCGGGTGGTCATAAAGGGAGGGACCGAGTACGGCCGGATTCGGCAGCTTCCAGTTCTCGAGTACGACAGGAAATCCAACAAGGCCGACTGGATAATCGGGATTGCGTCTGGCTGCTGCGTAATCGTTGACGCGTACATCATAGCCCGAGAGCTCGAGAGCTCGGCGCATGAGTTCGAACGACACCGCAAATCCGCTCTTCTTTTGGCGCTTATGCGTTAGATGATAGAGCGGCCGAAGGATGCGCTTCAGATACCTGTCATATTTGAAGAACTTGTCTTTCTCGACCTCTTTATAAAACAGAAGAACCGTTTTTTTATCGAGTAATTTTTTTGTCGTCTCTTGCATAGTCGTTATCTCATCTCAAAACACGTTTCAAACGCACATAAATGGGCTCC
>JALYJG010000003.1:412-26559 GCA_030775365.1 Pseudomonadota bacterium | reverse complement strand
CGCTCCGACCGCTCTGTCCTTGGCCGCTGGTGGTGGACCGTCGATCGTTGGACCCTTCTGGCTCTCCTGGCCATCATGGGGTTCGGCATACTGCTCATCCAAGCGGCAACACCGACAGTCGCCGTCAAGCACGGTCTCGACAATTTTTATTTCATCGAGCGGCACCTTGTCATGCTTGTACCGGCCGTTCTGGTCATCCTGGCATTGTCGCTCGCGCCGCCCCGGACGATCCGCTGGTTGGCCGCCGGCCTGTTGGCCATCTTCCTGCCGCTTCTGATGCTGACGCCTTTTGTCGGCGTCGAGATTAAGGGAGCGATCAGATGGATCCATATTCCGGGTTTGTCGCTTCAGCCGTCTGAATTCGTCAAGCCTCTGTTTACGGTTACGGCGGCATGGCTTTTCGCGCGCCAGTGTGAGCGCAAGGGGTTTCCTGCCCTCAGCGTCAACATCCTGCTCTATGCGACGATCGTTATGTTCCTTGTGATGCAGCCGGATATAGGCATGACGTTTCTTGTCTCATCTATTTGGCTGGGACAGTTTTTCTTAGCGGGCCTTCCGCTCGGGCTGGTCGGCGCCTTTGCAGCGCTCGGCGTCCTGGGCTTGTGCACGGCCTATTACACTCTGCCGCACTTCGCTTCGCGTCTCGACCGCTTCCTCAGCCATAGCGGCGACACCTATCAGGTCGATCGTGCGTTAGATGCGTTTATGAACGGCGGCCTGTTCGGCACGGGGCCGGGCGAGGGCACGGTCAAAATGTCGATTCCCGACGCCCATGCGGATTTCATTTTTGCGGTCGCGGGCGAAGAATTGGGGCTCGTTTGGTGCCTTGTTATCGTGGCCCTCTTCGCTTTTATCGTGCTGCGTGGTTTTTGGCGGCTCAAACAGGAAAATAACTTATTTATTGTGCTTGCTGTCAGCGGGCTTTTGACCGAATTTGGGTTGCAGGCGGTCATCAATATGGCCTCAACTCTTCGCTTAATGCCGGCCAAGGGCATGACGCTGCCCTTCATATCCTATGGTGGCTCGTCCCTCTGGTCTTTGGCGTTGGGGATGGGCATGTTGCTGGCGCTCACGCGCAAGCGGTTCGGGTTGCACGACGTTTGACACAACAGGGCAGGATTTCATGACAGAACGGCCTCTTATTCTTCTCGCTGCCGGTGGTACTGGTGGCCATGTTTTTCCGGCGGAAGCCTTAGCGCGGGAGCTGCTAGGACGAGGCCTCCGCGTCGCCCTCATGACCGACCAGCGCGGCGGCGCGTTCAGCAGCGATATTCCTGTCGCCGTCTACCGGACACGCGCGAGCGGTCTCGGTAAAGGCGTCGTACGTAAAGCCCGAAGCATCGCCGAAATGGGAATAGGCGTTTTGCAAGCGCGGAGCCGTTTGCGCAAGTTGCGGCCGGGCGCCGTCGTGGGTTTCGGCGGCTACCCCTCGGTGCCGTCGCTGTACGCCGCGGCGCAGCTTAATGTTCCCATTTTGCTACATGAACAAAACGCCGTGCTTGGCCGGGCCAACCGCGTCATGATGAACAGCGCGCGGATTATAGCCACGTCCTTCCCCCATGTAGCCGGATTGAAGCCGGGACCGAATGTCCGTTTGGTTCAAACGGGGAACCCTGTACGCCCGGCTTTTGCCGCGATGCGCGCCACACCTTATACGCCGATCGGGGAAGAAGGACCTGTACGCTTGCTCGTGCTGGGCGGTAGCCTTGGGGCTAAAGTGTTCAGCACGGTCGTGCCCCAAGGCCTGGCCCTGTTACCTGAAAGCCTTCGCCGGCGCATTGTGATCGCGCAGCAATGTCGCAAAGAGGATATGGAAAAGGCTCGCGCCGGTTTTGCCGCCGCAGGCATCGAGACTGAATTATCCCCTTTCTTCCACGACGTTCCGGAGCGGATGGCCGCAGCCCACATCGTGATTGGCCGCTCGGGCGGCTCGACCATCGCCGAACTGACGGCCGTCGGACGTCCCGCTATCTTTGTCCCTTTCCCGCATGGCCATGCCGGTGAGCAGACGGCCAATGCCGAGGCTGTGGCTGAGGCGGGCGGCGGATGGCTTATTCCCGAGCAGGCCTTTACCCCGGAAGCTTTAGCGATAAGGCTGGAATCGCTGATGGCGCTGCCGGCGAACCTCGTCAAAACGGCGGCGGCCGCACGCGCCTGGGGGCGCATAACGGCTGCGGATAGTCTGGCCGACTGCGTCGAAGACATCGTCGGCCGCCAGACCCATGCGCAGCGGGATATCGCCGCTCAATAGCAGCAGGATCTTGCAGCTCAATAAAAGGGTCGCAATCGGCTCGCGCACCGGCCATGTTTTGCCTCTCACCGGTCTCAATCAGCCTCCCCTTTGCGCGGCGTGCCCGAACCTTATTGGCGGCCGCGCCAATTGGGCCGGGGCGAGCTAGGAATAGCGCACAGGAGGCTGCTAAGGACCGATTGGGGCCAAAAAGGCTCAAACGATCGAGCGGTTATGCGGAAATCCTCCCCGTAAATAGGGGGTTTTATGTTGAACAACGGGGTTTTAACCCATAGTGTTTGGCTTGTAACTGCCGTGCCGGTCGATGCTTGGGGCGTCGTCCCTAAAGGATTTTGCCATGAACTGGAACACATCGACCTCAAGCCCGCATTTTAGTCCCAAATCCATCGGCATTCTGCATTTTATCGGTATTGGTGGCATCGGGATGAGCGGTATCGCAGAAATCCTGCACAATCTCGGCTACCAGGTCCAGGGCAGTGATCTCACGGACAACGCCAACGTCAAGCGCCTGCGTGAGAAGGGACTTAAAGTCGCGGTCGGGCACCGCGCTGAAAATCTCGGCGAAGCCAGCGTCGTCGTCGTCTCTTCCGCAGTAAAAAAGGACAATCCTGAAGTCATAGCGGCACGAGCCGCCTTGCTGCCCATAGTTCCGCGCGCCGAGATGCTCGGCGAGCTTATGCGTTTGAAATGGGCCGTGGCGGTCGGCGGCACGCATGGCAAAACGACAACGACATCCATCGTGGCGACTTTGTTCGATACTGCCGGTCTCGATCCTACGGTCATCAACGGGGGCATCATCAACGCCTATGGTACCAATGCCCGCCTTGGCGCGGGCGAATGGATGGTTGTGGAGACAGACGAATCCGATGGCAGCTTTACCAAGCTGCCATCAACAATTGCTATCGTCACGAACATCGATCCGGAACATATGGATCATTACGCTGATTTCGATGCTGTTCGCCGCGCCTATGACACATTCGTCGAAAATATACCATTTTATGGCTTTGCTGTTTTGTGCGTTGATCATCCGGAAGTGCAAGCGCTTATCGCACGTGTCAGCGACAGAAAGATTATCACTTACGGGTTCTCGCCACAGGCTGATATCCGCGCGGTCAACGTCGAGCCACGAACCGAAGGCACGCGTTACGATGTAATTGTTGCGGACCGCAAGACAGGCGAGGACCGAACGATCGAAGGGTTTTTTCTGCCCGTGATTGGCCAGCATAATGTTCAAAACTCCCTGGCCGCCATCGCTGTCGGGCAAAGGCTCGGTTTCCCGGACCACGTGCTCCGCACCGCCATGAGCAAGTTTGAAGGCGTCAAGAGGCGCTTTACGCGCACAGGGGTTGTGGACGGCGTAACGATCGTTGACGATTACGGTCATCACCCTGTGGAAATCGCCGCGACATTGAAGGCTGCGCAGCAGGCGAAGGGCAACGCCGGCAAGATCGTCGCTATCATGCAACCCCATCGTTACTCCCGTCTTTCGGGCCTGTTCACGGAATTTTGTAAGTGCTTCAACGATGCCGATGTGGTGATCGTGGCGGATGTGTATCCCGCCGGCGAACTGCCAATCGAAGGCGCCAGCCGCGATGCTCTCGTCGACGGTCTACGCGCGCACGGTCACCGCGCGGTTCATGCCCTCGGGGACGCCGCGGGGCTGGCCGCCATGGTCGGGGAACTGACTGAGCCCGGAGACTACGTCGTTTGTCTCGGCGCCGGTTCCATCAGCAATTGGGCCTATGCGCTACCATCCGAGCTCGAAGCTCTGCGCAACGCGGAGGCTGGCCGCCTAAGAATACCCAATGCGCGGTGATAGCTGTGTCGGCGTCTGAGACCAGTAACGCACAAGGCTTGCGCGCGGACGACTTTCCGGATGAGGGGCTGCTTTCGCGCCTGCCCGAAGTGCGCGGCAAACTGACGCCCAATGAGTCGCTCGCTGATCAGACGTGGTTTCGCGTCGGTGGTCCTGCCGAAGTGCTGTTCAAGCCCTATGACGAGGATGACCTGGCTCATTTCCTTGGTCTCTGCCCGCTCGATGTTCCAATAACGGTTATCGGCCTGGCCTCGAATTTGCTGGTGCGCGACGGCGGAGTGCCCGGCGTGGTGATCAAACTCGGCCCGCAATTCGGCCGCCTCACGGTCCAAAGCTCGATGATTATCGCCGGCGCGGGAGCGATCGATATGAATGTCGCACGCACCGCGCAGGCCTCCGGCATCGCCGGCATGGAATTCTTGTCGGGTGTGCCCGGCACGATCGGCGGCGGCCTGCGTATGAATGCGGGAGCGTATGGTAGCGAATTTAAGGACATCGTTGTCGAAGTCCGAGTTGTGGAACGAACAGGGACGCGCAAAACTCTGTCGCGTGATCAAGTGGGGTTCAGCTATCGCCATAGCAACGTGCCGGACGACACAATTTTCGTGGCCGCCACGCTCGAGGGGCAGGTCGACGATCCGTCCGCCATCCAAAGCCGCATGCAGCATATTCAAAAAACCCGCAACGATAGCCAGCCCATCCGCGAAAAGACGGGTGGTTCAACATTTGCTAACCCCGAAAATGATCACCAGAAGCGGAAATCCTGGCAACTAATTGAGGGGGCAGGCTGCCGGGGGCTGCGTGTCGGCAATGCCAAGGTTTCCGAAAAGCACTGCAACTTCCTCATCAATACGGGCTATGCCAGCGCGGCAGATATTGAAAATCTGGGGGAGGAGGTGCAGCGTCGTGTCGAGGATAAATATGGTATCCAGCTACGGTGGGAAATCCGCCGGATCGGTATAAGGCTGGAAGAACGGGACACGCAGGCTTAAACACGCCCGGTTTATCTCTTGCATCAAATTATATCGGCGGGCCTGGTAATAAAGTTTCGATGACGCAGTAACCCTCTCTCGGACTCCCTATGCAGGCAAAGAAGATAGAGGAATTTTTTCGCCGTTTGGCCGCCGCGCGTCCGGCGCCGAAGACCGAACTCAACTACGTGAACGATTACACGCTTCTCGTCGCCGTTGTTCTGTCGGCACAAGCGACGGATCTCGGCGTTAACAAGGCGACCGAAAAGCTCTTTGGCAAGGTCAGCACGCCAGAGGCCATGATCCGCCTCGGGGAAAACGGGCTTAAGGCTCATATCAAAAGCATCAATTTCTTCAACACAAAAGCCCGCAATGTCATTCGCCTGTCCGAGATTTTGGTCAAGGATTTCGGCGGCACCCTGCCCCGCAGTCGGGAGGACCTCCAGAGTCTGCCGGGGGTCGGGCGCAAAACAGCTAACGTTGTGCTGAACATCGCCTTTGGCGAGCCGACCATTGCCGTCGATACGCATGTCTTCCGCGTTGCGAACCGAACAGGACTTGCCAGCGGAAAAACGCCCGAGGAGGTTGAAGCCGTATTAGGCCGGGTGGTGCCGGAAGCCTGGATCCAGCACGCCCATCACTGGCTGATCCTGCACGGCCGTTATGTCTGCAAAGCGCGAATGCCTCTATGTCCGGCGTGCGTCGTCCGCGACCTCTGTGCCTATAAAGCAAAAACGGGAGCCTAAAGGCTCCCGTTTTCTAACGCTTATGTCCCTAAGCTCAGGCCGTCTTACGGTCTGGGCGACGTGTGTCATCGTCATCATCGGGGGTCGAAGGGGCTGCGAATTTCGCGGCCGGCCGGAACGCGCCCGGGCCAGTTTGCTGTTGTGCCCCGGCTCCGCCGCCAGCGACCTGGATCTCGCCGATGATCTGTCCGCCGGCATTCACTTCCAATTCGCCGTATTTGACCGTGCCGCTGATACGGCCTGTGCTGCGAACGGTCAAACGACCATGCACGACGAGTTGGCCGTCGTAACGGCCAGCGATGTCGGCATTTTCGATTTCGACGCTGCCGCGGAATTGGCCGGATTCGGCAATTTCGAGCAGTTTTCCGTCCGTAAGTTTGGCTTCGATCTTACCTTCGACGACCAGAATATCGCAGGAAGCAATTTCGCCCGCGAGGGACAGACCCTTGCCGACCGTCAGTTTGCGCTCAGCGCCGTCGCTGGCCGAGGAGGGGCGGCGCCCGGTGCTGTGAGGAATGTCCACAACACGGCGCGGCGTAATCGCCGGGGAAGACACGCGCGACGATTGGGGCGTCGGGACCATGGGTGCGTTATCGTCGGTTGCAGGGGTAGCTTGGTCTTCGGCGTCTTTGCGTCCAAACATCGTTTTTCCTCCAAAATCAGGCCGGGGTAAAGGGGGGGCAGAATCCCTCGGTAACATGCCGCGCTTCCCTAAAGCAAGCGCCACGTTTTAACTGTCTGATTTAGCGCTCCGATTGCCCTTCCGGGGTATTTTGTTGCGCCCGACTCCACGTTTTATACTACGGCAATCTCAGCAACAATGCGAGGTTGTAGGCGCCTAGAGAGTCTCGGGCTCGGGCAGGAGGCGCCACATCAGGTTGAAGAGCGCGCGCATCGAATCCGCAATTTTCTCGTTACGAATAATGACGCCTCCCACAGGGGGCACGGGCGAATACATCATGACATTGTCGCCGTATATGTCGGTCGTCATGGATAACTGAAAATTCTTCTCGGGAATGTATTTGACGGCGCGCAGCTGTTTGGCGTTGTTCATCCATTCCGGCACCAGCGAGGATTCCTGGGTCGAGATCGCCCGGAACCAGGCGCCGGTTTTGATGCGCTTGTTGATGAAGGCTTTCTGAATGTTCGGAAAGATCCGAACAATGTTCACGCCCGACGAGAAGCTGAGCAGGTCCCTTTTCCTGCCGTTGGCGAATTTAAGCTGCAAAAGGATGTCCTCATAGACGCGTCTCAGTCCGTCGACCCCTTCGAAGTGCAAAATCTCCATGTCCTTTTTTTGTCCGGCAATGTTCGACAACAAGGGAACGAGCTGTTCCCAGTCTTCAGCCAGTTGCTTTTGCCGGAACAATACGGCCTCAGGCGCAAGCGCAAAATAGCGCAGACGGCGCCCCACTTTCACCTTGTTGAGGAAACCGCTCTGCACGAGCCGCCGCACCGTCAGATCAACCGTGCTCCGTGTGATCCTGGTTTCTTGCGCGAGCTCATAGATAAACATGCCGTCCTTGTATTTGAGGCAGGCCATATAAATCCGCCGCTCGCGATCCTTGAGCCCCATCCGCGTCAGCAAAGTCATCACGTCCTTGTGCATCACCCCTCCCGGTCTGAATATAACATAAAAAATGTCATTTTGACGCAATATCGCAGAAAATATAACGTGTATTGATATCTAAATCATTTTTAGGGGATTAAAATGAAAAACGGTCTTTTGAGCTCTTTTACCGCCGCGGCTGGCCTTCTTTTCGCCGCCCACGCTACCACCCCGGCGCTGTCGGCAGCGCCGGCCGACCCCAGGCTGGACGGCAACTGCAACGCCGGAGTTACAAGCAATTATACGATTGCCGGTATCAGCCAAAACCGCGACCGCCCGTCAGCAATGGTCGTGTGCGAAGCGCAGCACAATCCAAGCGGGCTTTACGCGACCTTTTTCGTCGCCCAAGGCGTGGACCCGCAATTATTCAACGGCGCCGCTCAGGAAATCGACCTCAGTCTCGGCGCCCGCAAGAAGCTCGCCGGGGGCATCGTGGACGTGGCTTATGAAAACTTTCTCTATCCCGGTCAGAACGGGACGGCCAATAATACTAATACGCGGCGGGCCGCGGCGACTTATTCGCGGTACGGTTTAGCGGCGCGTTATTAGATAACGACGACCGAGTTATTCGGTCTTCCCGGTTCTCCGGGCACGAGCCGCGTCGATGTCAGTTATAGGACGCCTGTGACAAGGAAAATATCTCTCTCCCTCGCCGGTGGGCGCATCATGCCGCGAGGCAGGGCGACGGCTTTCGCTTATTTTGACGTGGCGGCAGGGTATGCATTTAACAAACATTTGTCCGCAGAAATAGGCATCGCCGGCCGGCAGGGCCATCTCCTTTATGCGATCGGGAACGGAAAGGAGTTTGATGCGGCCCGCCCACGGGCCCGCCTGGGCTTGAACTACAATTGGGGTTTTCACAAATAGAGGCGGCTTAGTTCTTACGAGCCCTTTTTCTCGCGCACCAGCGTCCAACCCATAACGGTCTGCGCATCGTCCGTGTGGCCGCTGACTTTCAGCTGCAGGGTGCGCCGAGGCATGCCGTCGCCGCAATAGATGCTTGGCTCGAGACCGAGTTCGCCGCGATCAATCTTAAAGCGCCAACCATTGCCGGAGGGTGTGCGGAGCAGGGCCGTTTGCCCGCTCTGCGCCAGGGAGGCCTGCACCAGCGGATGCAGATGCCAACGTAAGGCAAAGTTGCGCCCGGACGCGCCCGATAGCACGTCACGTCCGTGCAATGAGTCCCCATCCGCGACCAAAGCCAGCAACCGCTGGTGCACGATTCCGAACGGTTGACGATAGCCGTCATGGGACATTTCAAGACATTGCGCAGAGTTTTGTTCGTAGCGCTGGGCGGTGACGTAGGTGCCGGAGGAGGCAACACCTGTCGTGCTGAGTTCGCACGCGTTTGTGTCCTCGACCGTCAGTGTCGAATGCGCGGCGGTGGCCGCGCACGCCATGCGCCATTCCGGGCGGTTATGCGACGGCATGCCGCAATTCACGATCAAGCGCTCCCGGCCCTGACCGAATTCGAAGCTCAAAAAGCCAGCATGACCGGTCGCATCGTGCCCGCGAGGCGGCGGCCGCCCGGTATCGGCCAATAAGAGGCTGCGACCAGCGGTCACGCGTTCATAACCCATTTGCGGCAGGCGGCGCAGCACCCGACCCTTGCCTTCGGCCTGCGTAATGATCGCATCGATCATGAGCGGCGTTTCCTCGATGCCGCCGTTGAACACCGCCAAACCCCCGTCACTATGGCGGAAAAACTTCAGCACGGGCAGCATGGCGGCGATCGCTATGCGTATGGATTCCGGCACATCAAGTTCAGCCGCCTTGAACACCGCCCGCAGATTGGTCAGATGCCTAAGGACGTGGCAATGCACCGAAGGATTGCGGGAAATATGGCCCCCGTCCGGTAAGATTTCGGC
Source organism: Pseudomonadota bacterium (assembly GCA_030775365.1). Classification (GTDB taxonomy): domain Bacteria; phylum Pseudomonadota; class Alphaproteobacteria; order UBA9219; family UBA9219; genus JALYJG01. The sequence continues at coordinate 17,298 of JALYJG010000003.1, read as the reverse complement.
GGCCAGCTGGCGGCGCAGGAGATCGCCAGCGATGCTGAGAGTGCGATCGTCGTTTTCGAAATTCAGGGCGCCATAGATGAGCCCGCGTATCGCCTGAAGACCGGCTAAGCCGGTCAGGGCCGGCGGTGCGGTTCGCGCGAGATGTTTCCACTGGCGGTGGAGGCTGGCGGTCAACCGTTCGGTAAAATCGCCTCCCGCCTTGGGTCCGTAAAATTCATAAAAAGCCGTCCAACTGGCGACGCGCTCACCCAAAATGTCCGGCGCCCATTCAGTTTCGTGCCAGCTGTCATGGCGAGCCAGCCAAGTTTCGATAAGGCGCAGCGCCATCCGCCGCGCGGCTTCGGTGCCGACGGCCCGCAAGTTGCGCAGGTGCAGGCCCGCATTGCGCAAAGACACAGACGGCGAGTTGTCAAACATCGAAGGCTGAGCGGCGATCAGCGCCAGCCCCGCGCGTGCATCGCCGGGCCAAGGATCGGGAAGTGTGAAATGCAGACGATCCGGCGTTTCGCCGGCCGACAATATTTTGTGGTAAATGACGTTCCCATAAGCGGCGTTCTGCACCCCGCGGCGGACTTGATCGAGAATCTTGACAGCCGGTTTCATTGGATCTTATTGCCCCCGCAGAGCTTTCAGATTAGCAGCATAGTTCGAAGGTCCGCCCTTGAAACTGGCTGTACCGGCGACGAGAACGTCGGCGCCGGCGGCTACGACCTGGCGGGCGGTGGCCGCGTCTATGCCGCCATCCACCTCGAGATCGATCGCTTTGCCGAGTTTGTCGATTGCCTTGCGAAGTTCTCGTATCTTATCCAGCTGTGAGGCAATGAAAGCCTGGCCGCCGAAGCCAGGATTAACGGTCATCAAAAGTACAAGATCAATTTCCGCCAAGGTCGGCTCGACCGTGCTGAGCGAAGTTCCGGGATTAATGGCAACACCGGCTTTCTTGCCGTGCGCCTTGATGAGCTGGATCGTCCGATGCATATGCGGGCCGGCTTCGGGATGAATTGTAATAATGTCCGCGCCGGCTTGCGCAAAATCATCGATGTAGGGGTCGGCGGGCGCGATCATCAAATGGACGTCGAATACCTTTTTGCTGTGCGCACGGAGCGACTTGACGATGCTGGGTCCGATCGTGATGTTGGGAACGAAATGTCCATCCATGACGTCGACATGGATATAGTCAGCGCCCGCGGCGTCGATGGCGCGGATCTCTTCGCCCAGCCGAGCGAAGTCGGCCGATAAAATCGATGGCGCCAGGCGGATGGATTGTTGCATCGTTGGACCAATCGTCAGGAGCGATAACCTTAAAGGGCAATTTTATAACAAATCCTTACCAAAGGTTAAGCGAACAGAGAATCGTGGCGGAAAGCCGTGATTTTGGCGCCTTGCCGCGGCAAAGCCGATATGCTTTCCTGCCGCCTTTATGGCCCGATAGAGGATAAAACCTTATGAAACGCGCACTTGTGTTCCCAGGACAGGGCAGTCAGGCCGTCGGCATGGGCCAGGCACTAGCCTTTGCGTTCCCCGAAGCGCGAGAGGTGCTGCAGGAAGTCGATCACGCTATCGGCCAGAATTTGACCCGGTTGATGTTCGAGGGCCCGGACGATGAGTTACGCCTCACGGAGAATGCACAACCGGCGATTATGGCCGTCAGCATGGCCGTGATCAGGGTGCTTGAGCGCCAGGGTTCTTTGCGCCTGCCGGATGCCGCGCTTTTTGTTGCCGGTCACAGTCTTGGCGAATACTCGGCGCTCTGTGCGGCTGGCAGCCTGGCTCTGGCCGATACCGCTCGTCTTCTAAAAAAGCGCGGTCAGACCATGCAGATAGCTGTGCCTGTCGGGCTTGGTGCCATGGCGGCTCTGATCGGTGTCGATCTGTCCGAAGCGAAGGAAATCGCTTCGGCAGCGGCGCTCGAGGAGGTCTGTTCCGTAGCCGGGGATAACGCGCCGGGGCAGGTCGTTATCAGCGGGCATGCCACGGCGGTCGACAGGGCCATCGCCATCGCCGCCGAACACGGCTTTAAGAGAAGCGTAAAATTGCCCGTCAGCGCGCCGTTTCACTGTGCGTTAATGGAGCCGGCGGCGAAGGTCATGCAAAAGGCGCTGAATATGGTGGCGATCAAGGCGCCTATCGTTCCAGTCGTCTCCAATGTGACCGCCGAACCCGCGAGCGAGGTGAGTGAAATTCGCGACTTGCTCGTGCGGCAGGTCACGCAAGCGGTCCGGTGGCGTGAGAGCGTGCTCTATATGAAAGCGCAAGGTATTGAACAATTGATCGAATGCGGCGCCGGATCCGTTTTAGCGGGGCTCACCAAGCGCATCGATAAGGAAGTAACTGCGGTATCGCTGCACTCTCCTGAGGATATAGAGGCCTTTCTTGCCTAAAGCCACGGCGGCTCGCTAGCGGCGTCCTCCGATCCTTCGGCCCAACACTCCCCGGCGTAAAGCGGGTCGCTCTTTGAGCCGCGTCCCAGGCTGGTGCTGCGCTGGGATCACGCTCGAGTTGCTACGCTTCCCAGCATACCATCCATAAGTATTCTACAAGGAGTGGCGCATCTGATTGGCTTTTAGTTCCGCGCGGTTGCTCCCCTCGCCAGGGGGCGTTATGGTGGCTGACCTAAGACAACGGAGGTGGGCATGATTGGCATGGTGTTGGTGACGCATCGAGGAATTGGCGTTGAACTTTTAGCTGCCCTCAACGAAATCGTCGGCCCGCAGACCCAGGCCAAAGCTATCAGCATCGGGCCCGAAGATGACATGGAGAAGTGCCGCGATTCCATCCTCACGGCCATCAAAGACGTCAATGACGGCAAGGGTGTCATTCTTCTCACGGACATGTTTGGCGGGACGCCAAGTAACCTCGCCATTGCGGCGATGCCGCACACCAATATGGTGGTCCTGGCCGGAGTTAACCTGCCGATGCTTGTAAAGCTGGCGACCGTCCGCGCGACGATGCCGCTGCTGGACGCGGTGCGGGAGGCGGAAACGGCAGGGCGCAAATATATTCAATTGGTTTCCGAGACCATAGCGCCGGTGGATATAAGGCGGGCGTGATGGCGGATATGACGAGCGGCGAATTATGTAACATAGCCATCATCGCCAATCAGCGGGGACTGCATGCACGCGCGGCCGCGAAATTTGTACGCCTCGCGGAAAATTACAAGGCCGATCTCAGCGTAAGCAAGGATGATATGCGGGTGTCGGCGCGGTCGATCATGGGCTTGATGATGCTGGTCGCCGCTTGCGGGACGCAGGTGAAGATTTGTGGGGTGGGTGCAGATGCGTCGGACGCTGTCGAGGCCTTGGCGCAGTTTGTGAAACGGAAATTCGATGAAGAATGACGGCGAACATATCGAACACGGTCTTGGCATTTCCGCCGGCATCGCCATTGGACCCGCCTATATCATTGATCAACAGGGCGTCTCGGTGCCGGAATATGAGATTCCACAAAGCGGCGTTGACAAAGAATTGAAACGGCTTCAGCTGGCGATCTCGAAAACCCAGCGTCAGCTTAGTCTGCTGCGACAGAAGGCGGCCTCGCTCCCGGCGGGCGCACACGACATGGCGCTCTTGCTTGACGCTTATAAAGGCATGTTAAGCGGCTCGCGTCTGATACGCGGGGTCGAGGACCTCATCCAAAGAAATCATATCAACGCCGAGGCGGCCATTCAGCGTCAGATCGCTATCACAAAGCAAAGCTTCGCGGTCATGAACGACGCCTATCTAGCCGCACGCGCGGCTGATGTCGGTGAAGTGGGTGTACGGCTGATCCGTAACCTACTGCAGCAGCAGCATAACCCGTTTGCCGATGTGCCGAAGGGCAGCGTCATCATCGCCGAAGAGATAACGCCTGCGGATACCGCACTTATGCACCCCGACCGCGTCTCCGGCGTGGCCACCGTCTTCGGTGGGGCCGAGGGACACGCGGCTATTATGGCACGTGCGCTTGGTTTCCCGGCTGTCTCCGGGATCGCCGGCCTCATTCACGGCGTCAAAGGCGGTGATACGGTCATCATTGACGGCGACAAGGGCCAGGTCATTGTACGGCCCTCGGCTGCAAGGTTGCTGCAATACAAGCAGGAACTCGCCAGGAAACAGAGGGAGGAGCGCAAGTTACAGACCTTGCGGGCGCTCCCCTCGATCACGGCCGACGGCACACCGATCGTTCTGCAGGCCAATCTCGAACTGCCGCGAGACGTTAAAATGGCTCTCGAAGCCGGCGCCGCCGGCATAGGCCTGTTGCGGACAGAATTTTTATTTATGAACCGGCCGGATCTGCCGGATGAAGATGAGCAGTTCGAAACCTTACGCAAAATTGTCCAACGGCTTGACGGCCGGCCGGTGACGATACGTACCCTCGACGTCGGCGGTGAAAAGTTGGCGACCGCCCTGGGGGATAAGGTGGGCGAAAGCGTCAATCCGGCTTTAGGTCTGCGCGCAATCCGGCTGGGTTTGCGGGAACCCAAGCTCCTGGACGCGCAGTTGTCGGCCATTCTGCGTGCCGGTGCCTTCGGGCCCGTCCGTATCCTTATTCCGATGGTGTCCTCGGTCACGCAGATCAAGCGCGTGCGCGAAAGGCTATTGCACATCGAGCGACGCCTCATGCGCCGGGGGGTGAAGTTCAACGGCATACCGCCGCTCGGCGCCATGATCGAAATTCCTTCCGCTGCGTTGACCGCCGACGCGCTGGCCCGGGTCTGCGACTTCTTTGCTATCGGCAGCAACGACCTTACACAATATACCCTTGCCATCGATCGCGGGGATGATCGCGTCGCCGATCTTTATGATCCATTCCATCCGGCGGTCTTGCGCCTGATACAATTTGCCGCGGCTGCTGCCTGGCGCGCCAACATTCCGGTGAGTCTTTGCGGCGAAATCGCAGGCGACAAGCGGGCAACGGCGCTCATGCTCGGACTGGGGTTGCGCGAACTGTCGATGTCGCCGTTGCGTTTGCCGGCGGTCAAGCAGGAGATACGACACCTGTCGATGCCGCAGGTCGTCGCTTTTGCCGAGGCCGTCATGTCCAAAAACGAAGAAGCCGATATCCGCGCGTTGATGCAAGCGGGGGTTGGCGGCGGCGCTGAACTACCGAAGCGCAGAAAAGGTTAACGGTCATGGAGTCCGAGAAGACAACCGCGCCCGACCTCGCTGCGCTTGCCGCGGAGGCGCTCGATTTATGGCAAGAGCATTTAGCCTTATCGGCCAGCGATCCCAAGGCGAAGGCGGAATTGATGAGCCTGCTCGAGCCGTCTCGCCGGTTGTTTGCCGACTGGACCACGATGATGCAAAAGGGAGCCTATGGAACCCATCCCGCCAGCGCCCAGTCCGATGCTCCGCTCCGCCCGTCAGGGGCCGCGCCCGCTGGGCCTTCATCTGATGACGGCGCTTTGCGCATCGCTCAGCTTGCCCATCGTGTGGCCGAACTTGAAAAACGGCTCGCCAAACTTGAAAGCCGAGGCACAGGCAAGGCTGGAAAAGCTGTGGGCCCTCCATCCCGAGGCAAGCCCGGCGTTTGAACAGGCATTGGCGCGGGAAGCCGTCGCGCGTTCACGTCGCTTCATCAAAGGCGTTAAAGCCTACCAACAATCGACCGTGCGCCGCACGGCGCCCTTTGGGCCTGTGATCTGGCAAGAGGGCAGTACGAGCCTGCGCGATTACAATCCGCGGCAGACCGAATTGCCCATCGTACTTGTCATACCGTCGCTCATAAACCGTTTTGAAATTCTGGACCTCGACCGTCAGAACTCCTTTTTACGCGCGCTGGCTGCGCACGGGTTTCGCCCGCTCGTCGTCGACTGGAGTGAACCCGGCACGGCCGAAATGAATTTCGACGTCACGAGTTATGTTACGAGACGCCTGGTCCCGATCCTCGAGGCCATCACAGCCACAGGCGGGCCTGCCGTCCATATGGTCGGATATTGCATGGGCGGACTTCTAGCTTTGGCTCTCGCCTCACGGTGTCCACAACAGACGCGCACGCTCACGCTCATGGCGACGCCTTGGGATTTCCATAAGCCGGACCCCGAGATTGGACCACAATATCTGGCCCTCAGTGATCGCATTGAGCCGCAATTGCAGGCCATCGGCCACCTGCCAGTCGACTTCATCCAAAGCCTGTTTGCGGTGTTTCAGCCGATGCAAATCGTCAACAAATTCACGGAGGCCGCCGCCTATCCACCCCATAGTCCTGAGGCCCGGCATTTTGTGCTGCTCGAGGACTGGCTTAACGAAGGCGTACCTCTAACCGCTCCGGTGGCGCGCGACGCTTTACGGGGATGGTACGGCGAAAATCGTACGGCAGAGATGGAGTGGTCGGTCGCCGGGGAGCGGGTGGATCCACGCCTCATAGCAAAGCCCGTCTATGTCATCGCACCCGACAAAGACAGGATCGTACCACCGGAGTCCGCCAAGCCCTTGGCCAGGCTTTTTCCTCACGCGACGTTGCACGAGCCGATGATGGGCCATATTGGCCTGGTCGCCAGCCGGAACGCGCCGCAGCAGGTGTGGGCTGGGCTGTTCAAATGGCTTTCGACCCACAACTGAGCGATTACTCTTGTCAAATTAACATGGACATGAAAGCGCATTTTCATCATTCTGGCCGCGGTTTTTCGACGGGGAGAAGACTATGGCTCGTATTTTGTCTGGCATGCAGCCCACCGGCAATTTGCATCTCGGCAACTATCTCGGAGCGCTCAGGAACTGGGTGAAGCTTCAGCACACGCATGAGTGCTATTATTGCGTCGTGGATCTGCATGCGATCACGGTGCCGCAGGACCCGGTCAGGCTCAAGGCCTCGGCCCGCGAAACGGCAGCGGCGTATATAGCGGCCGGCATCGACGCGAGTAAGAGCTCTTTGTTTTGTCAAAGCGCCGTTCCGGCCCATGCGGAACTGAGTTGGATCCTTTCCACCTTGACGCCCCTCGGCTGGCTCAATCGCATGACGCAATTCAAGGAAAAGATGGGGAAGAGCAGGGATCTCGAGCTGCTGGGCCTTTATGCTTATCCCGTTTTGATGGCGGCCGACATTCTCATCTATAAGGCAACGCATGTGCCCGTGGGCGAGGATCAAAAACAACATTTGGAACTCACGCGTGACGCCGCTGGTGCCTTTAATCGGGCCTATGGCGTCGAATATTTTCCGCTGCCCGAGCCACTGATCCTTGGCGAAGCTACCCGGGTCATGTCGCTGCGCGACGGCAGCAAGAAAATGAGCAAGTCGGACGAAAGCGATTACTCACGCATTAATCTCACCGATGATGCCGACACGATTGTGCTGAAAATCCGAAAAGCTAAGAGTGATATGGACCCGCTACCCGGGGCTGTCGAGGGTCTTGCCGGCCGGCCGGAGGCCGATAACCTTGTCACCATTTACGCGGCCCTGGCCGGTATGACCCGCGAGGCGGTTCTGAAACAACACGCCGGTGCGCCGTTTTCCAAGTTCAAGCCGGCACTCACGGAACTCGCGGTGGCTACGCTTGGACCTATCACCGCGCGGATGCGGGAATTAATGGCGCACCCCAATGAGATCGACAAAATCCTCATACGGGGCGCAGAACATGCCAATGCGCTGACGTCAAAACACATGCGCGAGGTCAAAGACATCATCGGACTGTGGAGCATAATGTAATGGCAAAAAGAGCCAAATCCAATCCGATGTGGGGCGGTCATTACGCGGCCGGGCCGGCGGCAATCATGGCTGAGATCAACGTCTCGATCAACGTCGATCAGCGGCTCTACGCACAGGACGTCGAAGGGTCGAAGGCGCATGCCGCCATGCTGGCGGCCTGTGGCATCATTAGCAAAAAGGACGGCCGCGACATTGCCAAGGGCCTTGATAATATTCTGCAAGAGATCAAGAGCGGTCAACTGGTCTTTAGTCGCGCACTTGAAGATGTGCATATGAATATCGAATCCCGCCTCAAAGAATTGATTGGCGACGCGGCGGGGCGGCTGCACACCGCGCGTTCCCGAAACGATCAGGTGGCGACCGATTTGCGCTTGTGGTTGCGCGATGGCATTGCCGGGGTGGATGCCGGTTTGCAGGACCTGCAGGCCGCCCTCCTGGACAAGGCCGAGGCGCATTTCGATACGCTGATGCCCGGTTTTACCCATATGCAGCCTGCGCAGCCCGTGACGTTCGGCCATCATCTTCTGGCCTATGTGGAAATGATCGGTCGCGACCGTTCGCGTTTTGAGGATTGCCGCCGGCGGCTGAACGAGTCGCCGCTCGGGGCGGCTGCACTTGCCGGCACGTCTTTTCCTATCGATCGCCAGCAGACGGCAAAAGCTCTCGGTTTCGACCGGCCCATGGCCAATTCGATTGACGCGGTGTCTGCGCGCGATTTCGCGCTTGAATTTCTTGCGGCCGCCACGATCGCCGGCATGCATTTGTCACGGTTCGCCGAGGAGATTGTCATTTGGACCAATCCGCGCTTTGGCTTCGTCAAGTTGTCGGAAGCTTTTACGACCGGCAGCTCGATTATGCCGCAGAAACGCAACCCGGACGCGGCCGAGCTGGTTCGCGCCAAGGCAGGGCGCCTGCTCGGAGCTTTCACGACCCTCGTGGCGGTCATGAAGGGACTGGCACTGGCCTATGCCAAGGATATGCAGGAAGACAAGCAGCAAGTATTCGACGGGATCGATACGCTGCGCCTCATGGTTGCGGCCACCGCGGGCATGGTGCGCGATATGACGCCGGATAAGGTGGCGCTCGAGCGGTCCCTTGAGGAGGGTTTTATCACCGCAACCGACCTAGCTGATTGGCTGGTTCGGGCCGTAGGCCTGCCGTTCCGTGACGCCCACCATATTACGGGGCGTGTTGTGGCCCTCGCGGAGCGCAACAGGTGCACGCTCGCAGCGCTAAGTCTCGAAGATATGAAAAAAATCGACAGCCGCATAACTAAGGACGTATTCTCGGTATTGCTGCCGGCGAACGCTGTTCGTAGCCGCAACAGCTTTGGCGGCACGGCGCCGGCAGAAGTGAAACGGGCCATCAAGGCCGCACGCGAAAGGTTTATTTGATGGGCAAAGCGACGACGTTATCGGCGACCGACGAGAAGGGCTTGCCCGACATTATGGTCTCGGCGCGGCAGACGTTCGGACTCGACACCGATTTGCAGGTGCCGGGATTCTCGCAGGGTGGCGAGCATGTGCCGGATATCGACGAGGCCTACCGCTTTGACCATGATACGACGCTCGCCATCCTGGCCGGCTTCGCGTACAACCGCCGGGTCATCGTGCAAGGCTATCACGGGACCGGTAAGTCGACCCATATCGAGCAGGTGGCTGCCCGCCTGAACTGGCCTTGCATCCGGGTCAATCTCGACAGTCACATCAGTCGCATTGATTTAATCGGCAAGGACGCCATCGTTTTGAAGGACGGATTGCAGGTGACCGAGTTTCGGGAAGGCCTGCTGCCATGGGCATTGCAGCACGCCTCGGCGCTGGTTTTTGACGAGTATGATGCCGGTCGGCCCGACGTCATGTTCGTCATCCAACGCGTCCTTGAGGTTGAAGGCAAGCTGACTTTGCTGGATCAGAACCGTGTCATTCATCCGCATAAGGCCTTTCGGCTGTTCGCCACGACCAATACGATCGGTCTCGGCGATACGACCGGCCTCTACCATGGCACTCAGCAGATCAACCAGGGCCAGATGGATCGGTGGAATATCGTCGCCACACTAAACTATCTGCCGGAAGACAAGGAAGTAGATATTGTCGTGGCCAAGGTGCCGGGCTTTGCCGACGCCAAGGGGCGGGAAAAAGTTCGCAACATGGTAGCCTTGGCCAATCTCACGCGCCAAAGCTTCATCCAGGGCGATATTTCGACGGTCATGTCGCCGCGCACGGTTATATCCTGGGCCGATAATATATGCATTTTCGGTGACACAGGCACCGCCTTCCGCCTCAGTTTCCTGAACAAATGCGATGAGGCCGAACGCCCGGCGATCGCCGAATTTTATCAGCGCTGCATGAATGAAGAGCTTGTCGCGAAGAGGTAGCTGTTTGTCGTTCCACCGCCGGCCTCCGCCCTTGGATTTCGTGTGATATGACCGCCGACATCCCCGTCGATACCTTCAAGCGCGCCACCGCTCTGGCCATTAAGGCGATCGGGCGCAAGGCGGAGCTTGAGGTAGCCTTTACGACGGAGACTTCCGGTGTTTCCGGTTCGCGCGTATGCGTACCGCTGCCCTCCCAAGGCCTGCCGCGGTCGGAGGTCGACTTCATTCGCGGTGCGGCCGATGCCGTCGCTCTTCGCTTGCGCTATCACGACCCAAAACTCCATGCGCGAGAAGTTCCGGCGGATGTCGTCGCCCAAACCGTTTTCGAAGCGCTTGAACAGGCCAGGTGCGAAGGCTTGGGCGCGCGCGATATGGCTGGCGTCGCCTCCAATCTGACGACCCTGCTTGATGAGCGGTGCAAGCAGGCCGGTTTTGAGCGGGCCGGCGCTAAGGCAGAAATACCGCTGTCGGATGTGCTCCGCATTTTGGCGCATGAGAGCTTCACCGGTCGGCCCTTGCCGAAATCCGCGCAGCGCGCCGCGGAGATCTGGCGGGGATGGATTGAAGAGCGTATCGGAACCAAACTAGGCCATTTGCCGCAGCTGCTCGGTGACCAGAAAGCTTATGCGGCAGAGGTCCGTCGTCTCTTGACCGCTCTGGACATGCGCGCGCCCGGGGAAACTCAGCCGGAGGAAGGGGATCAAGAGGAGGAGGAAAGTTCGAGCGGGACCGAACCCGAAGAAAAAAGCGAGTCCACGGCCGAAGCCGAGAGTGGTGCGGGCGAGCCCGAATCCGGCTCTGGGGAAAGCGCGGCGGCCGATCAAAATCCCGAGGGTACAGAGGACGGGCAGGCAGCCACCGGGGGATCGGATGGCGACACCCCACAGCAGGGACGAAACTGGCGCGACGAAGACTTCGATTTCACTCCGGGCCCACGAACCACCTATCGCGTTTTCACGGCACAGTTCGATGAGGTCGTCGTCGCGTCCGACTTATGCCAGGGCGAAGAGTTGTCGCGGCTGCGCTTGATGTTGGACCAACAAGTAAGGCCGGCCCAAGCGCTGATCGTGCGGCTTGCTAATCGGCTTCAGCGCCGTCTTATGGCCCAACAAACCCGCTCCTGGGAATTCGATCTCGAAGATGGGCTGCTGGATACGTCCCGTCTCGCAAGGGTGGTGAGCAGCCCCTCGCACTCGCTGTCCTATAAGCGCGAAAAGCCGATGGATTTCCGTGACACGGTCGTGACGCTTCTGCTCGACAACTCTGGCTCCATGCGCGGTCGGCCGATTACGCTCGCGGCCATTTCAGCCGATATTTTGGCTCGGACGCTCGAGCGGTGCGGGGTGAAGACGGAAATTCTCGGCTTCACCACCCGGGCATGGAAAGGCGGCTTGAGCCGTGATGCTTGGCTCAAGGCCGGCAAGCCGCATTTGCCCGGGCGTCTCAACGATTTGCGCCACATTATTTACAAGGCGGCGGACGAACCTTGGCGCCACGCGCGCCGGAACCTCGGGCTGATGCTCCGCGAAGGCCTGCTCAAGGAAAATATCGATGGCGAGGCGCTCTTATGGGCGCATAGCCGGCTGCTCGCACGCCAGGAGCAAAGGCGCGTTCTCATGGTCATTTCAGACGGGGCCCCCGTCGATGATTCAACCTTGTCGGTCAATCCCGGCAACTACCTCGAGCAGCATTTGCGCGCGGTGATCGACTGGATCGAGAAGACGTCAGCCGTCGAATTAACGGCGATCGGTATCGGACATGACGTCACGAGATACTACCGCCGCGCGGTGACGATCACAGATACCGAACAGCTAGGCGGCGTCATGATGGAGCAACTCGCGGGGTTGTTTGATCAGCCGGCGCGCGGACGCTGACGGGCGAGACTCACGAGCGTATTTTCAACAGACGCGCGCTCAGGACGGGATCGCACCGTACCTTGATGGCCAGCATGATAATGCCGATGGACAGCAGACACCAGATGGCCGGCCACTCGTTCATATTGTTGGTCGTCAGCCATGCGAGACCGGGGCCCAACAGCAGATGAAACACGGTGCCCCGCCATACGCCGTAGAGTAAAGGCATAAGGAAGGCGGCAACGAAGTAAGCCGTGTAATAAAAGCCAAGGTGAAAGGAGGCGAACGGTGTCTTGATGTTAAAGCCCATGCCGTTTAGGGGAACGTTCCAGGCAATGTGCCAGTTGCCGTGAACCGAACACAAGTTGCTCGCACATAATGGTTCACCCGGGATGCAGTGGCCGCATCCGCTGAGAGGAAAGAGCTGCAACAGCATAACGATGGCGCAGCTAAAACAGACAATGTAGGCCGGCAGCCTTACGGTTTGCCGCCAGGCGTCCTGGGGCAGGAAATGCATGGAAATGGCGTTGATAAAAAACGGCTGAAAGCAGATGTGGAGATAGCCGAATAGCGTCAAGATCTGGTTTGCGGGCAGCGCACATTGATCAATGACGCTGTAGGTAAAAGCCTGCAGCAGTTCCATGAGCGAGAAGTAACCCAACGTTCCCCATAAAGTGGGGTGCAATCTTTTCGCCGCGGAATAGATGGCGCTGCCGATACCGATGGCCGCTAACACGCCCGATGCTTCTCCGCTCCAACACATAAAAGTCCGAATTTCGCTGCAAGGGAAAGAAGGCCGTCAGCGCGCCCGTCGCGCCGCCAGCAAGTAATTGACCGCAAGGTCGTCACGCAACTCAAATTCGCCGCGCAGAAGATTGAACACAAGGCCGGTCACATCGGACGTCTGCAATCCCTCTTTTTCGAGCCGTCCAGATAGCTCGGAGGGCCGCAAGAATTTAAGCCACTGATGCGTGCCTTTTGGCACCCAGCCGAGGATATATTCGGCAGCAATGATTCCAAGGAGAAAGCTTTTGGGTGTGCGGTTGAGCGTGGACATGATCAGGAGGCCCCGGGGCTTGAGCAGCCGTACCAAGGCATGCAGAAAAGAATCGAGATCGGCGACATGCTCGACGATTTCGAGGGCCGTAATCAAATCATAGCGCTTTTTGTCTTGGGCGAGATCTTCCAGGCTGCCCACCTCATACTGGATGGACAGACCGCTCGCTTCAGCATGCGCCGCGGCGACCGCGATGCTCTCTTGCGATGCATCCAGCCCCGAGACCCGGCCGCCCAAGCGGGCCAAGGGCTCCGTCAAGAGGCCGCCACCGCAGCCCGCATCGAGAATCTGCAGGTTTTCAAGCGAAAAACGGGCTTGCGGGTCCCGCCCGAAATGGCCGCAGGCCTGATCGCGGATGTAGGCCAAGCGCACAGGATTGAGCTTGTGCAGCGGACGGAACGGGCCGTCCGCACGCCACCAATCCTCGGCATGCCGCGAGAATTGGGCGATTTCTTCGTTCGAGATGCTGGCGGCCTGTCGGCGGGGCATGGCGGACTTGCGTTGCTAAGCGTTGCGAAGCTATGAATATAGCCTCAGGATGTCCGCCAGAAAACAAATATCGAATACGGACCGCTTATGGCTCTTATTGTAATGAAATTCGGCGGCACTTCGGTCGGCGATGTTGACCGCATCAAGAATGCGGCGGCGAAGGTCGCCGAAGAAGTAAAGCGTGGCCACAAAGTAGCTGTCGTCGTCTCGGCTATGGCTGGAGTGACCGACCAGTTAATCGGCTATTGCCGGGCCATATCGCCGCATCACGGCCGGCGCGAGCATGACGCCGTGGTATCGACGGGTGAGCAGGTTACGGCGGGGCTGATGGCGATGGCGCTCGAGCAGCGGGGATTAAATGCCCGATCCTGGCAAGGCTGGCAGGTGCCGTTGCGCACCGACGGCTCCCACAGCAAAGCGCGCATTCTTGACGTGAACGCCGAGGCGATCCGTCGCCGCGTGGAGGACGGGGAGATCGGCGTCATGGCCGGTTTCCAAGGCGTCGCCGACGATGGCAGCGTCACGACTCTCGGACGGGGCGGGTCGGATACGTCCGCCGTCGCTCTGGCCATCGCCTTGAAGGCCGAACGTTGCGACATTTATACGGATGTCGACGGCGTTTACACGACCGACCCTCGTATTGTTGCCAAGGCGCGCAAAATGAAGCGCATCGCCTATGAGGAAATGCTCGAGCTGGCCTCGCTCGGGGCCAAGGTTCTGCAAACGCGCTCGGTTGAGCTCGCCATGCGCTTTCGCATGCCTGTCCAAGTCCTTTCGACCTTCGCCAATGAGGTCGGCAGTGATCTGCCCGGCACGCTTGTAACTGATGGAGATGAAACGATGGAACAAAATGTTGTTACGGGCATCGCCTATACCCGGGATGAGGCCCGCATCACACTGGTCAAGGTGCTCGATAAGCCGGGCGTTGCGGCTGCGGTGTTCACGCCACTGGCGAAAGCTGGCATCAATGTCGATATGATCGTGCAAACCGCCACGTCAGATGACAAGACAACCGAGATCACGTTTACGATCGGAAAGAACGACTTGGATCGGGCCAGGAAAGTGCTTGAGGGGGAGCGCGGAAAAATTGGTTATGATCAGTTGCTCGCCGCGTCCGATGTCACGAAAATTTCCCTGGTTGGTGTCGGCATGCGTAGCCATGCGGGTGTTGCGGCGACTATGTTCCAGACTCTGGCCGACAAGAAAATCAATATCCAAGTCATTGAAACTTCCGAAATCAATACCTCCGTACTGATTTCGGAAGAGTATACGGAATTGGCCTTGCGTGCCCTGCACACGGCCTATGACCTCGATGTGAAGTAGGAGATATCGCCATGTCAACCGTCCTTATTACCGGGGCGAGCCGCGGCCTTGGCCTCGAATTCGCAAAGCAGTACGCCACGGATGGTGCAACAATCATCGCCTGTTGCCGTATGCCGGCAAAAGCCAAAGAGCTTCAGGCGCTCGCCAAGGCTCACAAAAATATCCAGATCGAAAAACTCGATGTCAACGAGGCTAAGTCGATCAAAGCGCTGGCTAAAAAACTGAAAAGCAAAGCGATCGATATTCTCATCAACAACGCCGGCGTCATTTCCGGCGACAAGAAGCGAGCCCCAGTCAGCGCTCAAGCTAACGGGCAGAGCTTAGGATCAATCGACGCCAAAGCCTGGCTGACTGTGCTGAAGACGAATGCGATCGCGCCACTCATGGTCCTCGAGGCTTTCCTGCCCCAGATCCTTCAGGGCAAAGAACGCAAAGTCGTGAACATTACGAGCCGCATGGGTTCAATCAACGATATGGGAACCGGATATATTGCTTATCGTACGAGTAAAGCGGCCCTGAACGCTGCGATGGCGAACATCTCGCTTGACCTGACGGCCAAGAAAATTGCCTGGGTTAATCTGCATCCCGGCTGGGTCAAGACGGATATGGGGGGGCAGGGGGCCGATATCACGCCGCCGGTTAGCGTGACGGGCATGCGGGCCGTTATCGGTCGGCTGACGCTCAAGACGACGGGTCAGTTCCTTGGTTACGATGGCAAGGTCATCCCGTGGTAACTGTGAGCTCGTCCCTTCGTCGGCTATGGCAGCGTGGTTCGGGCTTTCTTGGAGCCCCGTTTGCTATTATGGGTGGCGCCATGAGCTGGGTTTCCGAACGCCACCTCGTTTCCGCTATTTCGAACGGTGGAGGTTTCGGTGTCATCGCTTGCGGCTCCATGACACCCGACCTTTTGCGCGCCGAAGTTCAAGGCACTAAGGCGATGACAAAACGCTCCTTCGGCGTTAATCTCATCACGATGCATCCGCAGCTCGACGGTCTGATCGATGTTTGCGTCGCCGAGGGCATCACTCATATAGTTCTTGCCGGCGGTCTGCCGCCAGCCCCGGCTATCAAGAAAATAAAAGAGGGCAGCGCCAAGTTGATCTGCTTCACGCCGACCTCCGCTCTCGGCAAGAAACTCGTGCGCATGGGTGCCGACGCACTCGTGATCGAGGGCATGGAGGCCGGCGGGCATATCGGTCCGGTAAGTACCTCGGTTTTGGCGCAGGAAATCCTGCCGGAGATACGCGATGTCCCTGTGTTCGTCGCCGGAGGCATAGGACGGGGTGAGGCAATTGCCTCTTACCTTGAAATGGGGGCGGCGGGGGTCCAGCTCGGCACACGCTTCGTCTGCGCAACGGAATCCATCGCCCACCCCAATTTTAAGAAAGCCTTCATACGCGCGGCCGCACGGGATGCGATTCCCTCGGTTCAGCTCGACCCACGCTTTCCCGTCATCCCTGTCAGGGCCTTGGCCAATGACGCGAGTAAGCGGTTCCTCGAAAAGCAGCGGGAAGTCATAAATCGGTTTGATAGCGGCGAATTTACAAAGGAAGCCGCTCAATTGGAGATCGAGCATTTCTGGGCCGGGGCGCTCCGTCGGGCGGTGATCGAAGGCGATATAGATACCGGCTCGGTCATGGCCGGGCAGAGCGTTGGCATGGTCTCGAAGGAGCAGTCGACCGCCGAAATTCTCCGGGAACTCGTCGAACAGGCCGAAAATGCCCTTCGGCAGCGTGCTACGACCGGCGTCTGACGGGCGTGTGACCGGGGGGTATGCTAGGCCTGGGGACCAGGGCCCGCAAGCCGGCCGAGAAAGCTGTCATCGCGTTGATTGCCTTTTCGATGTGAATTTCATAGGCTGCGGGCATGTCTTCAGCTCGCCGCCAAACCGGTTCAAAAAACCGCCGTCCCCGTCCGCCCGAGACGGATACGACACCGATACCACAAGCCCCTTCGCCGCCAGCCCCGGAACGGACCTCGCAAGGCCGCGTTGAGCGCATCGGCGAAATTCTGCGGCGGACGCGCGAGCGCCGCGGCGACGATCTGCATTACATTGCCGAATATCTGTGCATTCGCCGCGCTTTCCTGGAAGCGCTCGAGGACAGTCGCTATGAAGAATTCCCGGCCGATGCGTACGTCATCGGGTTTCTCCGCAGCTATTCAGAAT
>JALYJG010000003.1:0-402 GCA_030775365.1 Pseudomonadota bacterium | reverse complement strand
GAATATCTCGGCTTTGACGGCAAAGAGGCAATAGATCTTTATCGCAGTGAGATGGCCGGTCGACGCAAAAAGCCATCGCTCAGCATGCCGACGCCCGTCATGGAAGGGCGGTCCCCATCCGTGTTTGTTTTGATAGGCGCAGTGCTGGCAGCAATCCTCGTTTACGTTGTCTGGTACGGGCTCTCGACCTCGGATCGTGCCAGCGTTAGCACGCCGCAGGCGCCACCGCCTGTCAGCGTGTCCGATGCTACGTCGGCGCCAGCCTCGGCGCCGACAGCTTCGAATGCGAACGCAGGTACGCCGGCAACGCAAGGAACTCCGGCCTCCGCCCCCCTAGCTACAGCGTCCCCGATCGAGAGTGCTGCGTCCGCAGGGGCCAACCCAAGCGTGTCAGTCCAGAAC
>JALYJG010000002.1 GCA_030775365.1 Pseudomonadota bacterium | reverse complement strand
ACTGAGATCGGCGCCGAGATCGTCGGCCTGCTTTTGCAGAACGGTGCGAATCTGCGCGGCTTCGTTTTGCAGAGCACTTGTAATAAGCTGCATCTTCGCGCCGGAGTTCTCGGCGTTCTGCAATAATTGATAAGATTGCTCGCCCACGCGGCTCGCTGCCTGCTGCAGAATGACGACAGCTTGGGAGGTCTGGCCATCGAGGCCGGCGACTTCGCGCTGCAGACGGTCCGCCATATCGTTGAACTGGGCCAGCGTATGCTGAACCGTTTCTTCCTGGGCAGTCCGGGCACTCATAAAGCGCGCATTGAGCTGCTCGATCGAGGATATGCTGTCAGCGGTGACGCGACCAAGCTCGTCGCCCATGCCCGCCATCCGGCCGTTGAATTGCTGCAGGCGGCTGAACTGTTCTTGCAGGCTGTCGCTGTAGCGACCCATGGACGAAAGCCCCTGCTCGGCGCTGACGTCGATCTGGCGAATGGCCTCCTGCACAGGGGGAACCGAACGTGCGGCAAAAGACTGGAGTTTTTCGTCCGTTACGCTCATCTGGTTTTGCGTCTCGGCAAGAAGCGCCATAAGGCTGCCAGCCTGCTCGCGAAGACCCAGCTCCGCCGTCTGCGCCTGTTGCTGCAGTTGAACCACAGCCTCTTGCAGCATGGCTTGCGCCGAGCGTGTCTGCGAGGCCAAAGCGCCTTCCTGCTTGCCAAGAGATTCTGTAGCTATGCCGAGCGCACGCACACTCATTTGTGCGGCTTCGTTCAAGCGACCAATAAGATTTTCATTCTGATCCACGGCACCATGGAGATCCTTAACGAGGGTGCCGCCGATGGATTGCATGGCATCGCGAGCCACAAGTAACCGCTCCAGAACATGCTGGAAATTCTGCATAGCGCCAGCGGCGCGTTCTTGCACCTCTTCGCCCGCGCGCCGCGATGCATCGCGCAACGCTTCAAACTGCGACAAATTCGAGACGACATCCATCGTCATCGCCTTGAGGTTCGCCGCACTATCGTCGGAGACGGCCCGCATGCGGCTGGCCGTCGTCTCATACTGCTCGACCGTTTGCGACAATTGCGCCGACACATGGTCGGCACCCTTCTGGGTCTGCTCGTTCAACGAGGCAAAACGGCTCAACATAAATTCGGTGCGCGCTCCGAGATTGTCGACCGAATTCTCCCAAACCTTGACGAAATCTTCGGTCGTGTCACCGATGCGACGGCCGAGCGCGTCGAGATCGGTGTGACGTTGCTGGAGGTTGCCATCGATATCCGACAGACGGGCACCGAAACGGTCCATGAACTGCTGCAAACCTTCGAGCTGGACGGACAATTTTTCGCTGAGGTTAACAGCTTGCTCGCGAGCAAGCTGTTCGCTGGCGTAAAGCCGGTCGGCCACGCCGCGCAGAACGGATTCCGCCTCACTGACGCGAGTGGGCAGTGTATTGCTGAACTCATCGAGAGCACGCGTTTGGACGTCGAGCGCTCCAGCAAGACGCTCAGCCTCCTCGCGGGCGATGCCGGCACGCTCCATGAAACGCGCAACACTAAGATCGATTTTGCCGGAAATCGTGCCAAGCGTATCCGCCGCACTTTCGGCGGCCGTGATCAAGCTGTTCTCTTGGGCTCTCGAGGTATCCGACAGCTTCTTGCTGTCCTGCATCGCGCGCGCGAGCGTTTCCGATAAATGGCGACCGTTGCTTTCGATTTCCTCGAGCAGCGTGGCGACATGATCGCGTACGGCCTCGATCTGCCGCGCGACGCCATCGCCGTTCTGCACGAGCTTGTCGTCCAGGATCCGCATCATGGTGAACTTGTCGTCCATCATCTGCTCGACCTGCTGCATATTGCGGCGAATGATATCTTGGATATCCTTGACCTGATGAATGCTGACCTGTTCAAGCTTTTCCAGCTCGCCCTTGTGGCTGCGGACCCGGTCCATGATGGCAACGAGATCGGTCTGCGTCATCGACTGGGCACTGCGGAGCAAATCCACCTGCTCACGCACCGCCTGATTGAAGCGCCGGATGCGAGCTTCGGCCGCGCCGGATTCGCCTGTGATCATCATGAGCTGGCGCCGCAAGGGCTCGGCGACGGATTGGACATCGCTTGCGCGCTGCAAATAGGCGGCGACCATCCAGACGAGCGCTATCGGCGAGACGATAGCGGAAACACCGATCGCCCAATCAGCCAGAGGCAACCCGCCGAAATTGCGGGCGGGACCTGACCGCGCGATTACAAAAAACACGAGACTGACCCATGCCACGGAAACCAGAAGACCGAGCCAGAATGGCAATGATGCAATATTTAGGCGCCGCTTGGCCGCCGTTGGCCGGGACGTCGAGGGGGGCTGAGGTGATACTTTTGCCTGTGGAGGCTGAATACGGGCGGGCGCAACGGGGGAAGATTTTTGCATGGCCATGTGTTTGCCTCGAGTAAACCAATACCCAAATTATATGACGCAAAGTTCGGTTTGCGCTCCCGGAGTCGGGTGCAGACTGTAGCAGTAACCCCAAACAAAATGGAAGGCCTTACAATAGCCTGTGGACTGTTTTGTTGCGGTTTCGAATCCACAGCGTGCGAATTCCCTTCAATCGCTTGTTTCTTGCCCATCCGCGGGAGCGTTTGCGATCTAAGCGACTCTACACGCTCAAAAAATTCCGCCGAAGAATCGCCTTTGTCCGGCGCGCCTGTCGAGCGATTCTCGAATCGACGATGATCCTTCAAGGCTGAACGATTCGAAAATGGCTCCCACACTCGACCATTTCATCGCCGCCTCTCTGTGCTATAAACGGGAGTGACTGAAACCGACTGCGGAACTATCGCGTGATTAGATTTCTAAACCTTCGCTTTCTGTGCGTGAGCTTGCTTGCGCTTGCCCTTGTTGCTTGCTCGGGCGATGACGCCAAGAAAGACAAGGATGCCTTGCCGCCCGACGAGCCTGTTAATGAGCTCTATAACAAGGCCTCGGATCTCATGGATCACGGGGACTTTTCCGAGGCGGCTAAACAATTCTCTGAAGTCGAGCGCCAGCACCCCTACTCACAATGGGCAACCCGCGCACAGCTCATGGAAGCCTATGCACAATACCAGGCGCTCGACTACGACACCGCGATCACAACGCTTAACCAATTCATTGAACTTCATCCCGGCAGCCCACAAGTCGCTTACGCCTATTATATGCGCGCGCTTTGCCACTACGAGCGCATTGCCGATGTGCGGCGCGACCAGACCTACGCCCGCGACGCTCTCAAAGGCATGCAAGATGTCGTGAGCCGCTTCCCCGATAGCACTTATGCCAAGGATGCCGTGCTCAAGATCGCTCTTATATATGACCATCTCGCGGGGGCCGAAATGGAAGTCGGGCGCTGGTATATGAACCAAAAACTTTATATCGCTGCCATCGGCCGCTTCCGCACGGTTGTCGAGAAATACCAGACAACCAGTCATGTGCCGGAAGCGCTGGAACGCCTCGTGGAGTGCTACCTGTCCCTTGGTATCACGAAAGAAGCCAAAGCGACGGCGGCCGTACTGGGCTACAATTTTCCCGGAAGTGATTGGTACGAAGACGCTTATAAACTCTTGGTCGAGCAGAAGATTGCGCCCGAGCCCGAGAGCGACTCCTGGATCGGCGGCGTCTGGCATTCGGTGTTCTGAGACATGCTTGAGCGCCTCGTCATCCACGATGTGGTGCTGATTGACAGGCTGGCCCTCCAGCTCGGTCCGAGGCTGAACGTCTTTACGGGTGAAACAGGGGCGGGCAAATCGATCTTACTCGACGCGCTGGGCCTTGCGCTCGGCGAGCGCAGCGACGCCTCCCTCGTTAGGACAGGCGCCGCGCAGGCGGCCGTCGCAGCGGAATTCAACCTGCCCGACGACCACTCTGCGTTTACGCTTGCTGCCGAGCAAGGATTAGGTGTTCAAAATCCACTGATCCTGCGGCGCGTTATCGGCAAGGACGGCAAGAGCCGAGCTTTCGTCAACGATCAGCCGGTCAGCATCGCTTTGTTGCGACAGTTTGGCGCGCAGCTGGTCGAGGTCCATAGCCAGTTTGAAACCCAAGGCCTCCTCAACCCGTCTTCACACCGGGGCCTGCTCGATGCTTTCGGATTACTAACGACCGCGCGGCAGAAAACCACGAGCGCGTTTACGGCCTGGAAAGCTGCCGAAGACCGACGACGCATGGCGGCCGAGGAGCGCGCACGGGCACAAGCCGAGGAAGAATTTCTGCGGGCGGCAGCCCAGGAGCTTGAAGATTTGGCGCCCGAAGCCAGTGAAGCTGATCAGTTAGCTGCACGCCGTACAAGCTTGCAGCACCGTGAAAAAATCACCGAGGCGCTCCAGACGGCCGAGCACTTGCTCAACGGTCATAAAGGCGCTTCGGCCGCGTTGGCCCAGGCCGGCAAAGCCGTTGCGCGCATTGCCGACAAGGCTGAAGGCCTTGAGGAGCTGCTGGCCGCAATCGATCGTGCCGGACATGAAACCTTCGAGGCCAGCGAACGCTTAAAAAAATATCTCTCATCCGAGGATGACGAGCCCGCCGCCTTGCAGCGCATCGAAGAAAGGCTGTTCACGCTGCGGGCTGTTGCGCGCAAACACGGCGTGCAACCCGATAAGCTCAGTGACTTGCAGCGCGATTTTAAGGCGAGGCTTGAACTGTTGTCGGACCAGGACACGCGCGCCGGCGCGCTGACCAAGGCTGCGACTGAAGCACGCCGCATCTATATAGAGTGTGCCGAGTTCTTAGGCGCACAGCGACGACAAGCGGCCGAGAGGCTCGAGAAAGCCCTGGCTAAGGAATTGCCACCCCTCAAGCTCGAGCGCGCTCAGTTTAAAGTGGAGGTCGCTGCCCTGCCCGAGGATCAATGGGCGGCCGAGGGCATGGACCGTGTGGCGTTCCGGGCTTCGACCAATCCCGGCGCGCCCTTAGGCGCCTTACAGAAGGTCGCCTCGGGCGGCGAGCTCGCAAGGTTCATGCTGGCCCTGAAAGTCGTGCTCGCGGCCAGCGATCCTGTACCCGTTCTCGTATTCGATGAGGTGGATTCCGGCATCGGCGGCGCGACAGCGTCCGCCGTCGGCGAGCGGCTTGGGCGCTTGGCCGAAAACGTTCAAATTCTCGTTGTCACGCATAGCCCTCAAGTTGCGGCACGGGGCGATAGCCATTTGCGGGTTTCAAAGCAGATCAAGGGCAAGCAGGCAATCACGGCTGTCGAGCCGCTCGAAGCCGAAGGGCGCCACGAAGAAATCGCCCGCATGCTGGCCGGCACGATCGTCACCGAGGCGGCGCGCCAGGCAGCGCTAAGTTTACTCGACGACGCTTCAGACAAGGGCAGGAAAGCGCCCCGCAAGCGCGCGGCGCGCTCCTAGAGTTGCGGTTTTCACTTCAGATAGGCGACCGGTCGCAGGTCGAGCCAGCACCAGCGCGGTCCATTATCATGCAGCACGGATGTACAGCTCATCAGCCACGACATTTCTAGAGATCTCCGCTCAGCCGACGGATCCACAAAGGTTTCGCGGATCAGCTCGTCGAGGACATAGCGAGCCGGCTCGTCTCTGGCGGCGATCATTGTCTTATGCGCCCGCAGCATCGCCATCAAAGTCTCGTCGCCCGTTCCTTTAACCGTAACACCCGTGGAAGCCGCGACCGATTGAGCGACCGCGTCCAGGAGTTCGGCCGCTGATTTCTCACCCTCAGAAATGGACACCGGTGCCGCTAAAATATCCTTTAACCTCGCTGGCTTCCCGTCGGCGTCCGTGAACTGTGTCGGCACAACGTGCAGAAACCCATCGCGGTCCGTCAGAACGAAGAGTTCACGCTCACTATGTTCGATGTTGTAGGTGCGCAAGGCTTCCGCGATGGCCTTGGCCGCGAGAGCGCGCCGTACTTCGCCGCCGGCTCCCAAAGGGACTGTCTCATAGCTGAAATTGAGGGTCTGACCCCGTACGATCCACCTCGCCCCGCCGCGCGTCACCGTCTCATCAGGCTGCGCGAGCACCGAGTCTTCATAGGTGATAGGAACGCCGTAAATGGCCTCCACGTGCTCCACCGCCCGAAACACCGGGCGGGGATCGTTGATGGATAGGCTCGATGTCTCAGCCGCGGCTGCTCCGCTCCCCAACAGACGCGCGAGCAGAAAAGCCATAGCCGAGGCGCGCAAGGCGCGTGTCATTCAAGAGGCCGCCCGTTTAAAATGGTAGCTTGACGCCCGGCGGCAATTGAAGGCCACCCATCATTTTTTCGGTTTCCTCGGCGACGTGGCGCTCGACTTTGGACTTGGCGTCGTTGAAGGCTGCGGTGACCAGATCTTCGAGCATCTCGATATCATCGGGGTTGACAAGCTTGGGATCGAGTTTGACTTTTTTGGCGTCCCCTTTGCCGGACATCGTCACGGTGAC
This sequence comes from Pseudomonadota bacterium, assembly GCA_030775365.1. Classification (GTDB taxonomy): domain Bacteria; phylum Pseudomonadota; class Alphaproteobacteria; order UBA9219; family UBA9219; genus JALYJG01. Next base: position 20,184 of record JALYJG010000002.1, on the reverse strand, counting down.
CATGCCGCCCCCGGAGGCGCCAGAAACTTCCACATCGCCCAGGCGGGCTTGCATATCCGCCATTTTAGCCTGCATGCCCTGCATCTGTTTCATCATTTGGCCGATATTCATAGCTTAGTCCTCGCTGTCAATTGGCGATAAGGGTTCATCGGTGTCGGTTGGCAAGGCGCCATCATCGGTCAGGACAGGCGCGACCGCAACCGGCTTTTGTTTGAGCCCCACAAGCTTAGCATCAGGAAAGGCTTTGGCGACCGCCAGCATCAGCGGATGGGCGAGCGCCCGTTCCTTGCGCGCGTTTTCCTGGCGCCTGTCCTGCTCGGCCAGCGTGATATCCCCGGCTTCGCTCGAGATTGAAACCATCCAGCGCTGGCCGGTCCATTGCGTCAGGCACTGCGTCAGACGGGCGGCGAAATTCGTCGGCGTGTTTCCATCGACGCGTATTTCAAGCAAACCCGGTTCGCACCGTACGGGATGGACGTTGTTATAAAGCTGCGCGCTGAGCGGCCCTTCCTTGTTGACGGTGAACAGCTGGACCAGTTCTTTATAACTGGTCGGCATCGGATGGGGTGCGCTTTCGGCCGATGGCAGAGCCTGAGTAGCTATGGCGGAAACCGGATCCCGCGCGACGCTTCCGCCCGCCGTCATCTTCGCCCGCGGCCCGGAACTACCCCCGCCCGGCCCAGAAGCGCCTGCCGCTGCGCTTGTATCGGCGGCCTGCCGCAACTGCTTGATGAGATCGGCCGGTAAAGGGAGCTCGGCCGCGTAGGCCAAACGGATAAGGACCATCTCGGCGGCCTGCGCGGGCTGCAGAGCGTTTTGGACTTCCCCTATCCCCTTGAGCAAAATTTGCCAGGCCCTCGCGAGAGCCGGTACTTTGATATCGCCGAGATCCGTGAGCAGCTGCCGATCGTATTCGGGCAGCGACGGTTCCTGAGCAAAGGAGCCGACGACTTGCCCGCGGGTCAAAAGATGCACGAGGTCGCACATATCCTGCAGCACTTGCACGGGGTCCGATCCCGCTTGATGCATGGCCGTGAAGGTTTCGAGGGCCGCTTTCATTTCGCCGCGCATCAACTGCCGGCACAAAGCGATGCTCTGGCCCCGATCAGCCAAGCCAAGCATATCCTTGACGTCCCCGGCCGTCACCGTACCGTTACCGCGCGCGATACCCTGGTCCAAGAGGCTCAAACCGTCGCGAACCGAGCCATCGGCCGCATGCGCAATCATGCGCGACGCCTCCATTTCGACCGTCGCGCCTTCCTTCAACGCCACGTCCGCAAAATGTTTAGCCAGCGTCTCGCTGTCAATGCGGCGCAGATCAAAGCGCTGGCAGCGCGAAAGCACGGTCACAGGAACCTTGCGGATTTCCGTGGTTGCGAAGATGAACTTCGTGTGCGGCGGCGGCTCCTCGAGCGTCTTCAAAAGCGCGTTGAAAGCGTTTTTGGACAACATATGCACTTCGTCCAGGATATAGATCTTGTAGCGCGCCGAGACGGGGCCGTAGCGCACGCCATCGACGATTTCGCGGATGTCGTCGACGCCCGTGCGGGATGCCGCATCCATTTCCATGACATCGACATGCCTGTCCTCGGCAATCGAACGGCACGCGTCGCAAACGCCGCACGGTTCGATCGTGGCCCCCCCCTTGCCGTCTGGCCCCATGCAGTTCAGCGCGCGCGCAATGATACGTGCTGTCGTTGTCTTGCCGATGCCGCGCACGCCGGTCAACATCCAGGCGTGCGGCAAGCGTCCCGAGCTAATGGCGTTGGAAAGCGTCCTCACCATGGCTTCTTGGCCGATCAGCTGATCGAACGTCGTGGGGCGGTATTTGCGAGCGAGGACACGATAGGACGGAGGTGTTGCGGGGCCAGCCCCCTCAATGTCGGTCCACAAGCCCGGCCCATCCAAGCCGGCCTTATCGGTCGCGGATTTGCTATCGGTAGCATCCGCCAGGGAAGCGCTTTTTGACGCATCAGGACTGGCAAAAAGTTCGCTCAAATGTCAGTTCCTGTTTCCAAAGGCGCGCCAAAAGGGGTGGGAGATTGGACAACGACCCGGATCGAAAGTGTTACGGTTGCTTCCTTCCGGACCTGGCCGGGTTGGCACGAGATCCGCCCGCCGCCAACCTCCCGAGGGTGCTTATAACAGAATTTTGTGCCCGTAAGAGGGTAAATTAGCTATCTCAGCCCCAGGCCCCGGGCAGGCTTTTCTTAACGATATTTCCCGCTTTTGTCCCTGTTCCTAAGCCGCGACGGGTATTGCGTAATGGCTGAAAATCGTCGATTATCACGGCTGATTCGTATCAGGAGGATTTCATGAAGCGCTGGTTATGGCCGTGTCTTGTTGTACTTGCTCTCGCGGCCTGCGGGGGAACACATAATGTTTCTGGCAGCAGCAACACCGCCGAATTCTGGCGTCCGATCAGCGAGCCGAATATTCTCATGCCGCAGGATCAAGCGCAGAAGAAGCTCGACTTCGACGTGAGCCAGTGCCACTGCGGTATTTATCCTGCCAATATGATGCATTCCGATGCCGTTGGCTTCTCGCCCGACCGACAGCAGCTTGCAGCCACGAGCATGACGATTGCTCCGGACGAAAACGGCCAATGCCTTCAGCAGCCGAGCTTGGTTGTGACCGAATGCATGCGCGGGCGTGGATGGGAAACCACCAACTGCTCGGGCCGTATGCCCTTACCCGGCGGCGGTTCGCTTTGCACGGCCTACAAAACGCCTGATCAATAAGTAGCTGATGCCTCATGTCAGTTCATGCTGCCAAGCTGCTTCTCGTCGGATGCGGCAAAATGGGCGGCGCGCTGCTTGAACGCACAGCCGGAAAAAGCTTCATATCGGCCATCGAAGTCATAGATCCCGCCCCTGCCGCACCCCGCCTGAAAGCAATCCCGGGCGTGACATGGAGTACCTCGTTCCGCGACACCTCATCGGGCGGTGAGCCGGACTTGATCGTCCTCGCCGTTAAACCGCAGCAGATGGCCGAAACGCTGCCTGCCTATAGTCGGTTTAGAAAAAGCGTTTATCTGTCGATCGCCGCCGGCCTAACCGTGTCGCGGCTCCAAACCCTTCTCGGCGACACGGGCCACGCGGTCGTTCGAAGCATGCCCAACCTGCCGGCCAGCATTGGCCAAGGCCTGACGGCAGCCACCGCCAACGGTCAAGTCACCCGAGAACAACGCGATCTTTGCGATCTTTTTTTGCGATCGGTTGGAGACGTCATCTGGCTCGAAGACGAGTCACTTATGGACATCATCACGGCTGTCTCCGCCAACGGCCCTGCCTATGTTTTCGCGCTCTGCGAAGCGATGACCGAAGCGGGCGAAACGCTCGGCCTGCCCAAAGACATGGCGGCTCATCTGGCGCGTAAAACCATTATCGGCAGCGGCGCTCTCTTGGCCCAATCGGATGACGCAGCAGCGGAATTGCGCCGCGCCGTGACAAGTCCTGGCGGCACCACAGAGGCAGCGCTTAAACATCTCTTGGGTACGAAAGGCCTGCAGGATCTTATGTTGAAAACCATCGAAGCTGGCGCCGCGCGCGCAAGAGAACTGGCGAAATAAATGGCAAAAGAGAAATCCAATCCAGCCCGAACCACGAAGAAGAAATCCGGTTCGAAGAAATCAAGTGATAGCCAATCCAGCTCGAAGCCCAACAGTGCTGGTGGCAACATCGATCTGCGTATGGCCAAAGCGGCGCTGGATCTTGCCGCGCAACGCGGCTGGGGTCCACTGACCCTCGACGAAATCGCGACGGGCGCCAAGGTCTCGGCCGAAGAAGCCGAGCGTTCTTTCAAGCGTAAAGATGACGTTCTGCCCGCGATCATCGCCCTGTTCGATGCGGAGAGCGCCAAGGCCAGGCCCGATTCGCGCGGTTCGCTGCATGATCGCTTATTTGAAGTGCTCATGACCCGAATTGATGCCCTGCAGGCGCACCGCAAGGCTATCCTCGACATCATGGCGGAGGCGAAACGCCATCCGCAGGTGATCGCCAAACTCCTGCCCGCTCATGTCCGATCGATGCGACTTATGCTATCGCTGGCCGGGGCCAAAAACAGTCCCTGGCAGGAACCCTTTGCCATTACTGGGCTTTTAGCCGTCTATAGTTTAGCGCTCTGCAGCTGGCGCAAGGATACGTCCTCCGACCTATCTAAAACAATGGCGGGACTTGACCGTCATCTACACCGCGCAGGCTCCTGTGCTGAAACTATATTTCGCCGCCTGCCCTGAATACTCGCCACTATTTTGGTGAACTAAAAAAGAGCGTGACATTCGAGCAGCAAGCAGTCATAAATTAACCTTAACGCTTACGCTCTCAGCTGTTGTCCTTGGGATAACACTGTTTTTCACACTGCGAGGAAACGAATGTCCAAGCCAGCTTCAAACCCCTTCTTCGAGGCCGATTTTTCGAAGTTTATGGACGTGTCTAAGATGATGGGCGAATTCAAGATGCCCTTCTTCGATGCCGAGGCCCTGAGCAACGCCTACCGCCGCAATATGGAAACGGTCGCCTTGGTCAACCAGGCGACCCTTGAGACCGTTCAGACCTTGGCTCGCCGCCAGGCCGAGCTTGTGCGCCAGGGTTTCGAAGAAACGACCGGCATCGTCAATGCCATCATGTCCGGCAGCACGCCCGAAGAAAAGATGTTGCGTCAGGCCGAAGCCTCCAAGGCCGCCGTCGAAAAATGCATCGCCAACGCGCGTGATTTCGCGGAAACGGTGAACAAGTGCCACACCAAGACGATGGAAACCGTTAGCAACCGCATGGCCGAAGGGCTTGAAGAGTTGCGCGGCATAATCAAGAATGGCAAGGTCGCGGCCTAAGCCGTAGCTGCGCTACAAAAGCAAAGGCGCAGATCTAATCTGCGCCTTTTTTGTTGCCTAAAAGACTGAAATCAGCCGGCCGCGCTGCCTCGTTCATCGACAGGGCGATATTCCTGCATCCGCGTCGCGCGGAGGCCGTTGAGCCCATGATGGTCGAGAAGATTCTGCCAAGCCTTGAACTCTTCCTCGGACAGGCTGTAGCGCTTGCAGGCCTCGTCAAATGTCAGCAGCCCGTTACGTACGGCTGTCACGACTTGGGCTTTGCGGCGCGTCACCCAGCGCCGCGTGTCGGGCGGCGGCAGACGATCCAACTCTTTTTGGCGGCCAGAGATGCGAACGATTTTGGCTTGCTTAGCTTGAGGCTCGACAATACCCGGCGTATGGCCCGGCGTGTGGCCCGGTGTATGCGGCATAATACGTCTCCCTGAAATCATCGTCTCCAATGTGCCGTTAAGGTAAACCCGCCCGCTTAAAATATGGCTAATTCCAGGTGTTAATTTTCATTGACGCAAATCGGAAATATTCAAATATCTGTTTTAAAACAGGGCATTACTTGCATGGCACTCTCAGTTATAGCGCGAGAAAAATTTTTTGCGCAAGAGGTTTTAGAAAAGCTGCGCCAGGCCTTTTTCCTGGTGCCGCATCGCGCTCTTAATGGGCCGAAGCCAGATCCATTAAGGGGTTATGCGCCAGGTTCCGTCCGGCTGCATGCAGGCCGTACCGTAACTTTCCTCGATATGATCGCCGATGCGGACGCGCTGGGAAAATTGCCGGCAATAGCTTCCGTAGCGTTCACTCGCGTAAATCGAAGCGGCGGGCCGCGCGGGTAAAACGGCCAAATCCGGAACATAGGCCGTCGCCGCCGGTGTCGGCGCAGGCACAAAAACATAGCCGCGTGGGGCATAGGCCGTGCTCCGACCGGAACCCATCGGATGGCTTTGATTATGGCTTGTGAGGGCGCCAGCCGCAGGCGCGCGCAGAGAGTCGCCACGCGGTATCCCGCGAGCCGGCGCGTCGTCGTCAGCAATCGGCGAATACCCAGAAGGCGAAGCCTCGCCGGCCAGGGGTGCCCGGGGAACGGCTACAGCTATCAGCGCCGCCAGGGCCAAAGCAATCACGTTTTTAAGCATATCATCTCGGGATTGGCGCATCCCGCTCCATGCCTTCACTCTACCGGAAAGCTGTGGCAAGACTGAGGCAGGCTTAAGCCCCCCTATGCGAGGCCCGAGATCGGTAGCATAAGGGCTTCGGGCGCGCTGACATCAGCGTGGGCGGGCCCGGGTCCGTATCCTCCCCCACGGCCCAGGAAGGTTATGATGATATCGCTTGGCGACCAGATCCTGACTTTTGCAGCGCTACTCGAAGCCATTGTTTTGCTTCCAGTCCTGCTTGAATTTCTAATGGAGCGGCGCAAACGCCAATATGCGATCGAGTTAAGTCTTGAGATCGTGGATGTGGCGTCGCTGCATGTGCATCTAGCCGGGCTTGACGAGCTTATGCACGATATCCGCGACCTCATAGACCGGGCTCGTCACCCGGAAGCCTATGCCGAGCTCCGCCTGGGCAACGAAATCATGATCGCTGGCCCGCCCCTATCCGGCAAGAAATCCCTGGCCGAGTTGATAGCGAGAGAGGCTGCGTTCGACCGCATCATCATCGTGCATAACCCCCGCAACGCCGAAGCGTTAGCACGCGCCAAACATCTGGCCCTGCGCTCTCGCAACAAGAAAACCATGCTGCTTCTGCCCCGCCTCGACCTGCTCAACGATCGACAGGACGAGGATCTGCTGGCCGAGATTGACGCCCTGATCGAGGCCGTGAGCGAGCTCAGTCACGCGCTCGTGGTCGGCACGACCAATCATCTTATCTCTGGCAGCGAGATCGACAATCTGTTTGGCATTGTGCTGACTTTGCCGGGCGCCCCTGTCGTGCCTGTACCCATGGCTCCCCGGCTGGCCGAAGTCCACCAGATGCTCGCCGACGTAGCCTCCTATTACCTGAAGGGTGTCCTCCGTGCCGGGTATACGCTGGCCGATATGACACCAGACGGCTTTGTCGCGCGGCTCCTTATGAGCGTCACCAATCCAGCCCACATTGCGGATGTGGTCGTTCTCTGCCAGACAGCCGCCATCTACCGCCAGCGCACAGGCCACACGAAAACCCGCGAGATTTCAACGGAAATGCTGGAAGCCTCGATCCGGCGGGTTATCGTGACCGATGAGGGCGGGAGCGGCTAACGCGAGTTAGTTACCGTGCATGATAGCGCCCACTTTGAGCGCTGCCGGGCCAATCAGCACGATAAAAAGCGGCGGCAGGATGAAGAGGATCATCGGGATCGTCAGCGTGGCCGGCAGTTTGGCAGCTTTGGCTTCCGCCGCCATGATGCGCTCATCGCGCATCTCCCCGGATAAGACACGCAGCGATTGCGCCAGGGGCGTTCCGTATTTTTCCGTCTGGATCAGCGTGTTGGCCAGCGCAATCATGCCCTGCAACGGCACGCGATCGGCCAAGTTCTGCAGCGCCTTGGAACGGTCAGGCAGGAAATTCAATTCAACCGATGTCAGCCCGACTTCCTCGGCCAGCTCCGGGCAGGCATTGCCGATTTCGCGGCTGACACGGTCAAAGGAGGCATCAAGACTGAGGCCCGCCTCGGCGCAAATCACCAGAAGATCGAGAGCGTCCGGCATGGCTTTATGCAAGAGGTGTTCACGCTTCTGACTAACGTTCTTGATAAAAATGTTCGGCAGTGCCAGGCCAAACAACGCGCAGGACAGCACCACCAGAAAGCCCACGGCGGGCGAGAGGCTGCCCAGACGAAGAGCGAATACAAAAAAGAAAGAAATGAAAGCTAGCGCCACCGGCAGTGCCAGCTTGAGGAACAAAAAGACGAACATCGTGTCCCGCGAGCGAAAGCCGGCCCGCGCGAGCTTGAGGCGCAGCTCGTTGATTTTCTTGCCGCGGACAAGCTTGAGTTTTTGCACGACTTGCCGCACGAGGCTTGCCTTGCTGACGCTCGTGCGACGCGTCAGCTTTTTGCGTCGCTCCTCCTCACGCAACTCGGATTTACGCTGCAGCACGCTTTTGAGGCGCGCCGGCAGCGGATCGCTTTCGATCATGGCTGTCCAAACGAGCGCGACGACCACGAAAGCGGCGCAGCCGCAAAGGCCTGACAGAAAATCCGGATTGTGAAGAAGTCGCTCGATGTCCATTGGACTTTCCGGGGCGGATTTCGGTAGGCGATTTCGGGGCGCGCTTTGCCGGGCCGGGATAGAATATCAACCCCGAACGGAACTTCGTTGTACGCTTTTTTGTCTAAAACTTCCTTAAAGGCCGCAATTCGTGCCTAATCCGCAATGACTTTGTGCGCCGCAAAAAATAGGGCTCTTGCAGGCTCGCCCCGGCCTTTCTTGCCGGTAAAAATTGCCGCACCCGCCCGGAGGCGGCAAAATTTGCCGCGCCCAAACAAGGCAAAGGCGGTTAACGCCGCTACTTAGCCAGCCCCGCTCGGTGGCATGTTTCTCGCATGAAGTGAGGCGCCGAGAGCCTTTCGGACGAGTTAGGGACGAAGGTTAACGGCATCTTAAGCCCCGCGGAAGGAGTCCGCGATAACCCTCGAAAGGAGTTCAAGTATGTCTATCAACTCAGTGTCTCTAAGTGCAGCCGCCCGTAACAACCTGACCACCTTGCAGAACGTTGCTCAACTTCTGCAAACGACTCAGGGGCATCTTGCCACGGGTAAGAAAGTGAACTCGGCATCGGACAACGCTAACGCGTTTTTCGCGTCCCAAGGCTTCCTAAATCGTGCAAACGATTTAGCCAACCTGAAGAACAATTTGTCGAACTCGCTCCAAACCGTGACATCGGTCAATAACTCGATCTCCAATGTCACGACAATCGTTACTCAGCTTCAGGGTATCACTACCCAGGCTCTGGGTACATCAAGCACCGCAACTCGCGCCGGCCTTGCCTCGCAGTTTAACTCGCTGCTCACGCAGCTTGACCTGCTCGTCAACGACGCGACCTTCAACGGCACTAACCTGCTCAACAGCACGTCGAATAACTTGGTGGTTTTCTTCAACGAAACCAACACGACGTCGTTGACCATCGGTGGTGTTAATATCCTGTCTACCGGCCTCGGTGTTTCTGCCGCGAGCGGCGCATTCTCGGACACAACGAAGATCAACACGTCAGCGTCTCTGCTGCTGACGGCGTTGTCGACTTTGCGTACGGATGCTGCCAACTTCGGTGGTAACGCAACGCTGATCCAGACACGTCAGGACTTCACGACCAATCTGATCAATTCGCTTCAGACTGCGTCGGATAACCTCGTGCTGGCCGACACCAACCAGGAAGGTGCGAACCTTCAGGCGCTTCAAGCCCAGAATCAGTTGGGTATTGTGGCACTTGGAATTTCCGGTCAGCTGGCGCAAGCCGTGCTCCGGTTGTTCCCGTAATACGCCTAAGGGGAGGACGGGCTCCGGCCCGTCCTCTTTTTATTCCAAGCATCTTTTTTCTCGAAGGAGTCGGGACAAATGCCACTCAAAATCCGCGTCAAACCAGAAGCCAAGATTTATGCCGGCGGCGCCGTTTTAAAAAACGTCGGTAACCGTCCGGCCGACCTGCTCATCCTGTCAGACAGCCCTGTCCTGCGCGAAGGCTATATGATGAACATCGACAGGAGCGGGGAATCCGACGCCAACAACGTTTATTTCCTTCTGCAGGTCATCTATCTGTTCAAGGGCAAGGGCCAGCCGCTTGATCACCTGGTCATCGAAACCATCAAGAATTTTGCGAAGCTCTATCCTCACTTCGCAGGAGATATCGCACAAGTAATCGCGCATCTCGAGGCGGGCGAGTCCTTCAAGGCCCTTAAGGTGGGTCACAAACTCATGGCCGACCAAGAAAAGAAGGTCCCCTCCACTTCCGACACATCCCATGCGGCTGCGGATATGCAGACAGCCGCGCTTTGACAGGAGGTCAATCATGACAACCACAACCCAGGATAAACTCGGTGCCTACACCGCTCATCAGCGCGGCCAAGAAGATAGCCGTGAGACCGATGCAAGGGCACTGCTCAGCTGTGCCAGCCGTCTCAAAGCGGCCATCGATGCCGGGCCAGGCGATATGGCGAGTTATGCTGAGGCCATTCGCTTTAATCAGCGCCTTTGGACGATCTTTCAGGTGGCGTTGTGCGATCCTGACAATCAATTGCCGGGCACCCTAAAGACCACGCTATTGAATTTAAGCCGGTACGTTGACCGCGTCAGTTTCCGCGCCATCACGGAATTTTCGCCGCCTCTGTTGACGGGGCTGATCGATATCAATCGCATGATAGCATCTGGGCTGAACGTCAAGCAGAGACCTGCCGAAACGGCGTTGGTCCAACCGGCGGCCGAACACCTTCCTCATGCGCCGGCTGCGGTTATGACCTCGGCCTGAGGCCCGGCCCGAAACCGCTGCCTAGCGTCAAAAGATTTCAGCCACCGGTTGGGCGGTCAGCGCAAGCTTTCCTCTTATGAGGTAAGAGACGAGCAGAACCTTAATGAATAGTTCCGCGTGCTCCTTCGACGGTCCAGCTATCGCCATCCTGATGAATGGCATTGATCCGGCCGATACCCGCAAGCTCGTCACCCACTTGAACGTGCCGCAGTTCGGTCGACGTGGCATCTTTAGCGACCCAGGCTTCACCCGGAGTCGCCGCACGCAACACCCAGGCCCCGGACATAGCCGCTGGCTTGGCTTCATGCTTCGCCACTTTTTCGACAGGCTTCGCCGGCTTGTGCGCGACGACAACCTTTTTATGGATCGGCTTGGCGGCCACGGCCTTACTGTGCGCAGGCTCCTTCACGGCAGGTGACGGCATGACAATTTCCGCAGCGGCTGGTTCGCCTTCCGGCTGCAGCGCAGGCGCAGGTGCGCTGCCGGTTGTTGAGGTTGTGGCTGTGGTGGATGCCGGCCCAGCCGCGGGTGCGGCCTCAGCCCTTGGTGCGGGCGCAGGTGGCACATGCTTGAGCTGCGTCACTTGCTGCTCGATTTTGGCCAGACGCTGCTCGAGGGCGGCAGTGTCCGCCGCGGCCGATGGGGCCGGGGCCGTCGCAGCTGCAGCACTGGCGTGTCCCAGTTGCTGGGTAGCCTGATCAAGGTTCTTGGTCGCCTGTTCGAGGCTCTTCTTCAGCTCGTCCACGCGGGACGACAAACTCGCAAGGCGGGCTTCCATCGCCTTGGTCTCTGCCGCAGAGGCCTTGGCTTCCGCAGCGGTCGCCTTGAGTTCAGCCATGGCAGCGGCGTTCACTTTGGCCTCGGCTTTTGCGTCTGTCTTGGCGTCGACCTTCGTATCAATCTTCGTATCGGTCTTTGCTTCAGCCTTCGTCTCCACGGGGGACGGCGCTGGCAGAATAGCCGTAACGACGGGCGTAGCAGGAGCCGGTGTCGTTGGCTCGACCAATGCCAAAGGCGCTGGGGAGGCCGGCACGGCTTTCGGGCTGGCAACCAAGGGGGCCGGCGAGGATGCTATGACGGACGACGAAACGGATGGGGCCGAGGCCACCTTGCCGAGAGGTGCGGGCGACGGAATCGGCGCGGTTGGCTCGCCACCCATAGAAGGAATATCGCCCCCCATGGCGGGAACCGTTGAAACTGGCTTGGATGCATCAGCGGAAGGTGATTCAAGCCCGGCCATAGCCACCCCATTGCTCGAAGGCATGGCGGTCCCTGTCTGGCGGGACGAGCCCGCGTCCGACGAGTTCGCCAGAGAGGATTTGGGCGCGACATCAGGTTCGGTCGAGGTAATGTCTGTTCGTTTCGCGTCTGCTGCCGAGCTTGCCGTCGAGGTCGAACTGCCCGTGTGCGATGGGCCTGCAAGCATAGCGCTCAAGGAATCGGAATGGTTCATCTTCCAGTAAGCAAACCCGCCGCCGCCGATCACCAAAAGACCTATGGCGATGGGCAAAATCGATGACGATTTGCGGGGCTTGGCTTCGACGACTTCTTCGGATGAGCCTACCCCCTCCTCTTCGGACGCGGTCGCACCATCTTCCATAAGGTCGTCCACGGGAGGCTGATCGTCCGTCCATACTTCGGATTTGCCCTCATCGTCGCCGAGGGCTTCGTGATGATCATGCTCGTGATCATGCTGATGCTCATGTTCATGATCGTGCTGATGGTCAGGGGCGTCCACATCGTCGTAGTTGTCTGTCATGACCTATAAACTCCCGCGTTCTGATCCAATGGTTTTGAGGCGTGGCCCGCTGTCTTCTAGCAAACTTCTAGCAAAAGACCGCGGGAATTGAAAATAGTGTTCCGATGATAGAGGGAAGCCTGTTGCAGGGGGTTAGCGCGGCTCAATAAACCCCGCGCGCCCGCAACAGAACCTACCGGTAGCCTGGATAGCCGCCGTACCCGCCGTACCCGCCCCCGCCATAGCCGCCCCCACCATAGCTTCTGCCAAGGGAGCTCGGGCCCGCGTAATTCGGGTAAGGAACCGAGGATTGCGCGGCGGTTGATGGCGATTGCTGTTGCTGACCAGCCCCGTAACCCTGGGCCCCTGCGAGGCCGGCGAGATAGGGGTTGTAGCCGATAGGATAACCACCAGGTGGCTGTTGCGGCTGATCTTTTGGAACCGTGCCTGTGGCCTCGTCGGACAAGCCGTTGCCCGTTGATCCGCACATATTCCATTGGCAGACAGATGTCGTAAAGAACAGACCGATGGGTGTATTGGCGGCAACGCGCACAAGCGGTTTGACCTTGTTGGCCTGTTCCTGGAAAAAGCTGCTCGCCGTACTCGCGGCCTGACCAAGCCCCTGATAGAGGCCCTGCTTCACGCCCACGCTACCTTGCGAAATGATTGTGGAGGTGCCGTTGGTCGTCGTCTCGGACGGTACCGTGCCAAGCGCTGTGCCGACCCCTTGCAGGAAGCTAGCAGCCGCCGGAAGAATGAGGCGGGTCAAATAGCGCTGGTCCGTTTCGGTCGCCATGCCGCCGAGCGTCGTATCGGGATCGATCGCATAGGCGTCGATCTTGTAATCCTTACCCTTCAAGGTCGCTGTCTTGAAATGCATGACGAGATAATCGCCATAACCGCTAGCGACCTGGAAATCGCCGACGGCCTTAGCGCCCGCCAACGGACCTGAAGCGATCAAGGCCAGGATCGGCAGCGGCAGATCGGAGTTAGCTTCCGTCAAGAGCTGGCCGTAATTGATCGTACCCGCCGCAACGACAGGCTTGACAGGGACGATTTTCGGCGCATCGGTGTTTACCCCGTTGCCGCTGGCAGTGCCAGCGACCAAAAGCCCTTGTCCATCGGCACCATACATTTGGCTGCCGCCATGCTGACCATTATTTCCCAAGCCTTGTATATCGGCGACCTTGGTAAAATCCTGGTCTTTGATCCCGTGTGGTGCCCAGCTGTCCATAAGCTGACGCAATTGGTTCTGCATGGCTTGCGATAAAGTCTGGTCAAATTGTTCGGGCGCCTGCTTGACGGGTGGCGCCGCTTCCTTGGCTGTCTCCTTAGCCGCCTGCTGGGTCTGCTGCAGCTGCATTTGCGAGATCTGCTGCTTCAAGTGTTCGGTCTCGACCCGCAACTCGTTCATGGGGTCGGCCTTGTCGGTCACATTGATATCGGTCGGCTGACCGATCGGCGTCGGCATAGCACTCTGCCCTGTCGCCAACGCTTCTTTCGTGCGCTGCGCTTCCGCTTCCTTGGTCTGCTGCAGGAAATAAGGCGAACTCTTGCCGCCCGGCGCTTCATGGACTTCCGGCGGATTGATCAAGCGGCTCATCTGCTCTTGCTTGCCACCCGAAAATATAGCCGTGCCCGCGGCGACGGCGGCGCCGGCGACAACCATGACGGCCAGAAGCTTGAAGAGCGGCTTGGTGCGCCAGGCTTCTGCGAGGTTCGACCGGGCGCCAGTTGCCTGTTCTTCGGGGTGAACGGTTTCTTGGTGTTCGTGGTCTTCGAAATTATCAGTCATGATCGTCTTCCTGGACAAGTCGTCCGCGCACCATTGCACCGTTATCCGACATCAAAAGCACTGGAGCTTCGCCGATCTCATAGACAGTCATGCCATCAGCCGACGAAACGCTCGAATCCCAAGCGGGCGAGAGAAGGGTCAAAGGCGTGCGCACAAAGACTTTCTTGTTGAACGACCACGCCATCGTGCGCGCATCGAGCCCACTGATCTTCATGCGCTTGGCATCCTTGGGCGGCGTATTTTCGAGCATCATCATAATATCCGCTCCGCCCGCCTCGATATTGGGCCGCTCGATCAAGGGCGTTTTGGCGTTCGGACCCATGCGCGGGATGCGCGCATCATAGCGCAGATCCACAGTCGGGCCGCCGGCCGAGAGACGGAAGATAACGGGCGTTGGCAGGTTCTTCATCAAAACCGAAAGATTGCCGGCGCCGCGTTGCGTCAGCGGCATGATACGAATGACATGTGAGCCCACGGTAGCCGGGGTGACTTCAAAATTACCACCAATACCGACATCCGAGATTGGCCAGGGCTCGCCCGTGCTATCAACCAGCGTGATCGTCGTGACATAACCCGAAGCCAGGTTGATCTGCGGCGGTGAAACGCCGGGATCCAAAGGAAGTGTCGCCACACGAACTTCACCCTTGGGAGGGCCGGACGACGGTGGGATGGATGCTTCCTGGGTCACTTCGAGCTTGCGCATGAAGGTCCGGATCTGATCCGCCGATAAAGGCAACAGACCCGCCGCAGCCCGATCGAAGGATTTTTCGCTGTGTTCACGATCGCGTTTGGCCTGCTCGTTTTCGGCTTGAGCCTGGGCCTGCAGCGCCGCTTTTTCGGCCTGGGCCGCAAGCTGCGCCGCATCGGTGGACAGGGTTCCACCGGCTGAGGGCGGCGGCGTCGGAATTGATGTGGTGGTGGTCGTGGTCGTCGTGGTCGAAGGTGCGGTTGCCGGCTGGAGTTGCGGCATAGCCGACGGCGCGGGCGATGGGATCGCGATGCCTGGGCTCAGCGGAGGAAGATCTGAGGTGGCCGCGGTCGGATCGTCAGTCGCTGACGCTGCCTGAGCATTCAAGGGTGCCGTCAAAAGCGCGCCGAGGAGAAGCGTCGCACCTAAAGAGAGAATATGTTGAGGCCTTGAGATCATTCCGTAAATTTTCATCAAAATGTCATCCCCGAATCAGGCATGGCCAGACACTTCAGCCTAACCTTTCACCAGATGTAAGTTAATAGCAAGTTTACAGGAAAGAAAAGAGGCTATTTTTCCGCGTCCGATAGGGCCACAGAGAGTGCGGGGCGCGTCACGCGAGCGCCATGGCCCTTAACCTTCGGAAGCTCTATTTATATTGCGTTTCCTTTTATGATGCTGGCGCGAGGCATCTTTCACATAGGCAGTGCTTCGAGCGCGAAGATCGTGCCAAACCCGGAAATGTTAACGCTCTTGGCTTCCCGGCATGAGGGCAGGAATGTGGGTCAGGATTTGTTTTGCGAGGACCGGTGGCCGGGAGATTTTTATGAGAGCTAGGGCGGTGAGTATCGATAAAGGCGGCCTGCATCGCCGGAGAATTTAGAGCCTGGCGCCCTATCGCTGCCGATCACTCGGCCGTTGCAATGGGGCGTTACGCCGCCGGCGCCTCCAGGCTGAGGCAAAAGATCTGGAACTAAGCCTCGTTATGACTACAATCGCGGCAGAATTTTAAACCAAGAGGTCCTAAAATGCACGAAGCCAAGCGCCCCCGACCCGTTGTTCTTTGCGTGCTGGATGGATGGGGCTTTCGTGAGGATGCCACCGACAACGCTATCAGTCAGGCAACTCTTCCGGTGTTTCGGAAATACTGGTCCAGCGCCCCGCACGCCCTGCTCGATGCGTCGGAAACATTTGTCGGGTTGCCGAAAGGCCAGATCGGAAACTCTGAAGTCGGACATATGAATCTCGGCGCCGGCCGCGTTATCTTCCAGGATTTGCCGATGATCGACCAGGCTATCGCGAAAGGCGAGCTGCCCTCAAATCCCGCGCTCAAGGAATTGATCGCCCGACTGAAAGAAAGCCACGGCACATGTCACATTATGGGCCTGGCCTCGCCTGGCGGTGTGCACGCACATCAAGATCATATGGTAAGGCTGACCAAGGAAGTTGCCAATGCGGGCGTGCCAGTCGCGTTGCACGCCTTTCTCGACGGCCGCGACATGCCGCCGCAAAGCGCTGCCGACCAGATCATGAAGCTTCAGTCGGA
The DNA here is from genome assembly GCA_030775365.1 of Pseudomonadota bacterium. Taxonomy (GTDB): domain Bacteria; phylum Pseudomonadota; class Alphaproteobacteria; order UBA9219; family UBA9219; genus JALYJG01. The sequence continues at coordinate 4,147 of JALYJG010000002.1, read as the reverse complement.
TCTTTCGCAAATCCCAGGCGTCAAGCTCGCTACCTTGTGCGGGCGCTACTATGCGATGGACAGGGACAAACGCTGGGACCGCGTCGAAAAGGCCTATGATCTTCTGATGCAGGGAACAGGGACTGCAGCCGGCGACGCCGTGGCAGCTATCAAAGCCAGTTATGCCGGCAACGTGATGGATGAATTCGTCCTGCCAGTCGCTGTCGGCGGGTACAAGGGAATGATGAGCGGGGACGGCGTCCTTTTCGCCAATTTCCGCGCGGATCGCGCGCGTGAAATTCTGACAGCTCTGCTGGACCCCGCCTTCAACGGCTTCGCACGGAAACAATCAGTACGCTTTGCGGCGGCCGCTGGGATGGTGGAATATTCGGATCAACTAAACAAGTTGATGACCGCGCTGTTTCCGCCGAAAGTGGTCACACACACGCTTGGCGAAATCATGGAAGCGGCTGGCCTCAAGCAGCTCCGCATCGCCGAAAGCGAAAAATATCCGCATGTCACATTCTTTTTCAACGGCGGGCGCGAACAGCCCTACGAGGGCGAAGAGCGCATTCTTGTGCCCTCACCGAAGGTGGCCACTTACGATCTCCAACCAGAGATGTCAGCCACCGCTGTCACCGACAAGGTCGTGGAAGCGGTGAACAGCGGCCAGTTCGACTTTATCGTTCTCAATTATGCCAATCCCGACATGGTGGGACATACCGGCATTCTAACGGCCGCTATCAAGGCCGTGGAGGCCATTGACGTGTGTCTCGGCCGTCTGTTTGCAGCCGTGGAGAGCCAAGGCGGCATCGTTCTTGTGACCGCCGATCATGGAAACTGCGAGATGATGACCGACCCTTCAACGGGCGGCCCCCACACGGCGCACACGTTGGATCGCGTACCTGTGTTACTTGTGAATGGACCCGGCACCGTCAAAGGTCTTCGTGATGGAAAACTGGCGGATGTCGCACCGACGCTGCTTGAGCTCATGGGTCTGCCAAAGCCATCGGAAATGGATGGCAACAGCCTCCTGATTGGTTAATTGCTGCAACGCACATTCGTAATTAAATTGTTTTCCCATAAATTCGACTCGCGCAATCATTTACATCTGTTGACGCTGGCGCGGCGCGAAGCATAGACTCGATTCATAAATTAAATTGATGGATTGGACCGGATGTCGGGGAAAAGTGTTCGCGCGTTATATGCGAAGTATCCGGAAAATATCGTCGACCAACGTGAGTCGGTGGTTATTGCTCAAGTCTGGCCACTCAGCTTCTGCGATTCAAATAAAGACGGTATTGGCGATATTCGCGGCGTCACCCAGAAAGCCGGCTACATTGCTGGCTTAGCCGATGTCGTATGGATGTCACCTTTCTACCCCTCGCCTGAAGGCGCGGCCGGCGATAACGGCTATGCCCGCACCCATGACAGGGAAGTCGAGCCGAAACTTGGCACTATCAAAGACCTTCGCAAAATGGTCGATAAGTTTCATGAATTCGGCAAGAAAGTTATTTTCGACTACGCGCCATGCCATACGTCCGACCAACATCCAGATTTTATCAAAAGCGCCGCACGCGTCCAACCTTACGACAAGCACTACGTCTGGCACCCCGGCCGCGTTGACGAAAACGGCATCAAACAACCACCTAACAACTGGTTGAACGTTTACAACAACAGCGCGTGGTGCCTGCACAAGGAGCGTGGCGAATATTATCTCAACAAGTTCCTTGATCGGGTCCAGCCCGCGCTGGACAATAACCGACCCGACGTACAGGAAAAGAACATTGAGACCATGAAGTTTTGGATGCGCGAAATCCGCCACGACGGATGGCGCCTGGACGCAATTCCATTTTTGAACCACATGTCCTTAGAAGGCATGGGCAACGACGTGGACACCAAGAGTAACCACAATTGGATGTACGGCACGTGGCCGTTTATTGACCAGAGATGGGACAATCAATGGCTCGATAAAATGATGTGCCGCCCCGAGACGGGCGGCATCGTTAAGAATATGGCCACGGCGCTTGCTGATTACGCCAAGGAAATCGGGCTCGAAAAGCCATTTATTCTCGCCGAAGCCATCGCAGGAAGAAAAGGCGGTTTCGACTCTCTTCCTGTCGCTTCCGAATACAAAAAGGGTGTTGACGCCTGCTACACGGATGAGACCTTATTTTTCGAGTATCCGAGCGCGGCCAGGATGCGGGGCACGATCGACCGCATTGAACAATTTCTCCCAGGCGGCAAGAACTGCAATCCGATTGGCAACCACGATTTTCCACGCTTCGAAAGCCGCATCAAAGACGTTCCTGCAGCGGCTCGCCGCCAGCTACGTGAATTGATGTACTGCTTACCGGGCGACGTCTGTTTTATGGCGGGTGCGGAAGAGCTCGGGCTGAAACAAGGCAACATTCCTGAAGGCCTGCGAAAGGACTGGGGCGGCCGCGATCCAGAACGGACGCCGCCTGGCTGGAACAGTGCGGCTGAGAATGCGGGCTTTACAAAATCGAAGACTCCCTATCTTCCCGTGTCGTCCGATGACTATGCAAAAGCCGTGAACGTGCAAGAAGGCAATCCAAACTCTATGCTCAACTATATGCGCAACCTTTATAGATGGCGCTCAGCGCAGCCTGCTTTACGCAAGGGGCAAACAATCGTCATCGAGAATGAGGGGAATGTCTTGGCCTTTCTTCGCATATCGAAAGAGCAGACCATGCTTTGCACTTTTAACATGAGTGGCAAGGAAGTTAGTTTTACACCATCGGATCACATGGACAGAGCGATACTGGCAAAACTGGGTTTGCGTGTCGGGCAAAGTGTTCAGTTGGATGAATGGGGCTCTGAAATGTTCGGCACCAAGCGCTTTGACAAACATCTCGAAATGCAATCGAAGGTCCGCGCGCCCCTGGCGGACTCCAGTCATAGGCCGCAACACCGGCCAATCCCTGTTAGCGCAGGCTACGCCGCCAACGCAGGCTAAATTAAAGGGACCAAACATCTCCTTGTGCCGGATAGAGCCGTCCTCCCATACTGGCTCCATGATTCTCCGCCTTGCCCCTGTCTGGCTCGCTTTAGCGGCCCTTGCGCTCGCGCCTGGGCCCCTGCTGGCTGCATCCGAAGAGAAACTGCAGCAACAAAAGCTCCAAAAGGTCGAAAGCGAGCTCGGCCAGCACAAGCAAGAGGCAGCGGCGCTAGCTGCGCGGGAACAGGAAGCCAACCAAAACCTAAAACAGCTGCGACAGAAGCTTATCACAGCCACCGAAGCCCTGCAGACCAAGGCCGCTGACGAAGAGTTGCTGCGCGAAAAACTCGGCGACCTCGCCCATGACATCGATGAAAAAAAAGCCGCGCTGAGCGTGGAGAGAACCAAACTAAATACAATGATGGAAGCCTTTATCGAGTTGAGCCGCCAGCCCCCGGAAAGCCTCTTTTTCCATACCCAGTTAACGACCGACCATATTCACCGCGCCATTCTTTTGCGCGCCGTCGTGCCACGCTTGCGGCAAGAGGCGATGTCGATTGGCACCGACTTGCACGATCTTGGGGACGAGCGTCAGCAAATGACCAAGCAACAGCGCCTCCTCGCAGCCACCCAGAGCAATATGGAAGCGCAGCGCCACAACCTCGATCAATTGATCAGTATGCGCCAAGGCATGCTCGATCGGACCGAAGCTCAGAAAGAGGCGATTGCCGCCAAACTGGTATCGTTGACGACCGAGGCGCGTGATCTGCGTCAGCTTCTCGAAGAAGTCACCCCCAAGCACCAGACCAAGGGCGTCCCGCACGCCTTGCGGGGCACGCTAAAATGGCCAGTTGTCGGCGCCGTGTTACGCGGCTTCGGCACCAAGGACGCCGATGGCGTAACGAGCGAGGGCCTGACATTTGCGGCACCCTCCGGCAGCCCCGTGGTGGCGCCGGATGCGGGGCGGGTCGTGTTCGCCGGCCCTTTCAAAGGTTATGGCCGGATTCTAATTCTTGAGCACGAGGGTGGATATCACAGCTTTCTCGCCGGCTTCGGACGGATCGACGCGGATATGGGTCAGGACGTGGACGCCGGCGAGCCACTCGGTGTGTTGCCGGTCAAGGATAGCGGCCGACCCGAGCTTTATTTTGAATGGCGGCATAACGACGAACCGGTAGACCCCGGGGTGCGGAGCCCGCATTGACC
>JALYJG010000001.1 GCA_030775365.1 Pseudomonadota bacterium | reverse complement strand
GGCGCGAACGGCAAAGCCCTTGAGCCAGACGCCTATCGAGACAGGTGTCGGGCGCGGATGACGCGCTTTGGATGTGATGAGGGCGTAAAAAAAGCCTCGGCACATGTACCCCCGAAGGGGCGCGGTCACCAACCAGGGACCACAGTGCGGAAGCTTTTGAGCTTTCGTAGGCTGTGGCGCTTTAGCTATTGTTAACGCGGAAGCAAGCTGCTCCTGTCAAATCCCGCGGATCCGCCGAAACGGATCAAATCGTGCTTCATTAAACCAAGTTATTACCCATTTTGTCAACCGGGTTGTTGGCTGGTTTATTTTCAGCCAAGCGAACTCCGCCGCCGAGGATTCAAAAAAGCGCTGCGTCAGCGAAGCCAATTGGACTTTCGTGCGTTTCTGGCATAATCTTGCGCCCGCCGCCCTTCCAAACCGGGGCAAGAAAGTTGTGTTCCATGGCTCTCAAGACCGTCGCCGTCAATCCTGATAAGCAAGCACTTGCCGACCTCCGTGCGCAAATCGACCGTATAGATTCGGGCCTGCATGATCTGCTCCGCGAGCGCGTCGAACTGATCGATCAGGTCCGGAAACTCAAGGGTAAGCAGCACATTTACATCCGCCCTGGCCGCGAAGCACAAATGATACGTGCGTTGACCGGGCGGCCCCAAGGCAAGTTGCCCGAAGGGATGGTAGTTCGCGTGTGGCGCGAGTTGATTTCGGGCTTTACTCTTCTTGAGGGCGCGCTGAAGGTCGCCGTCTATGCGCCAGAAAAAGGGCCTGACCTTTGGGACCATACCCGTGATTTCTACGGCTCGTTCACGCCTCTCATGGAGGCAACATCGGCCGTCGCCGCAATCAAAGCCGTCCAAGCCAACAAGGCGACGGTGGCCGTCGTGCCCCCGCCGCAAGCCAACGATAAAGACGCCTGGTGGCCGTTGCTGGCCGCAGACCGCAAAAACGTTCTGACGGTTTTCGCCTGCTTGCCATTTGAAGTCGTGAAGCCCGGTCGTCACAACGCGCGCAAAGCACTCCCCATGGGCCTCGTTGTCGGCAAGCTATACCCCGAATTGACGGGCGACGACAGGAGCTTCCTTGCGATGCAATGCGTGCATGCGCCGGAAGGAGAGATGCGGCGCCTGCTCGGCAAGGCCGGTTATAAAGTGCGCCAGATGCTGGCCCAGTCAATGGGCCGCGGCGGCTCGGCGCCCACGGCCTATTTCGTCGAGACCGAAGGTTATGTCGGGCGGAACGATACACGGCTGGCCCGCCTTCGAGCGATGCTTGGCAGCCGGCTTCAGCATCTGGCGCCCCTCGGCGGTTATGCCGTGCCGCTAAAAAACGGGCGCCGCTAGGTCGTTCACGTATCTTGCGTAATGGATCCAATTAACTCGGGAGGTCTCAACATGGGAAAGTATTGGGTGTTTCTGTTCCTTTTGGTTCCGCTGCAAGCGCTGGCAGGCCCGGCGTGTCATGTCGTGCCGTTGCCACAGGTTACGACGGCACCCGTCACGCAAGCGGGCTTGTCGGTTGATGGTTATGTCAATTATGTGTCCACGTGTGCGGTGTGCCAAGCGGGCCAGCCTTGCGACGACTGCGTCGAGCCTTATTTTATCATCTCGACGCACAAGATGACGCCCGTGACGTCGGGCGCGGTGGACCATGATGAGCTGATTCTCGCGTCCCGCGCCGGCCTCTCCAACCGGTTGCAGGTGGGGCAGCTCTATCGTTTCCAGCTCGCGACTGATAGCGACCCGACCTGGAAATTTACGGGGCAGTTTTCAGACAGCTATTCAAGGCGTCTCTTTGCGCTGACGGCCGAGCCTGATCCGACGCCGTGTTCTGAGCATTAAAGAATGTTGCCACAGACCTCGGTGAAGCAGTCGCTCGGTATCATCGGCACAGGCGCGTTCGGCGGTTTCATGGTGCGGCATCTCGCGCCGCATTATGACGTCACGTTGTACGATGCCCAGCGTGACGTGGCTGCGCTTGCCAGAAATTTCTCTGCCCGAGCCGGGGATTTTCGTCAGGCGGCGGCATGCGATGTGGTCGTCATTGCTGTGCCGGTGCAAAGGTTTGAAGAAGTCTTGCGCGACCTGGCTACCGTCATTCGGCCGGGCGCCCTCGTTATCGACGTGGCGTCCATCAAGATGAGGCCGACCGAATTGATGACAGAGCATCTGCCCCCGACGGTGGATATCGTCGGCACGCACCCGCTGTTCGGTCCGCAAAGCGGCAAGGACGGCATTGAAGGCCTTAACATCGCCGTATGCGACGTGCGTGGGGAGCGGGGCGAGGCCGTTTGCCGGTTTCTGCGTAACGAGTTGAAACTCAACGTCATGCGCGCGACGGCTGAGGAGCACGACCGCGAACTGGCCTATGTACAGGGCTTGACCCATCTGCTAGCCAAAGTCGTCGTAGCGCTCGAGTTGCCCAAGTTCCGCTTCACGACGCGCACTTACGAATATATGGAGAAAATGGTCGAGATGGTCCGTTACGATTCCGAGGAATTGTTTCGCGCGATCGAGAAGGAGAACCCGTTCGCGGCGCAGGCTAAGCAGGCCTTCTTTGCCGCGGCGCGGAAACTCGAAGAAGACCTCAACCGTGGGTAGAGGTCTCCGGGACGGCCTGTCAGCGCCATGACGCTGGGCCGGGGCCGAATTTATGGCTTGACTTCACGTATAGTAAAAGTGGTAAAATCTGAGTGTCTCTATAGAAAAAATCCCGCCAAACCAAGTATTACGGAGTAAAAGTCATGGCCGACACCAATCCCACCGCGGACCGCCTGACGGCCCTGCCCGCTCAAATCGTTGCCGCCTATGTCGGTCACAATTCGGTCGCCGTGGCGGAAGTTCCTCCGCTGTTGAACACGATCTACCAGGGGCTGCTTCGTCTCGGCCAGAACAGCGTCACGGATAACCGTCCCGAGCCGGCTGTCTCGCCCAAGAAGTCGGTATTCCCCGATTACATCGTTTGCCTCGAGGACGGGAAGAAGCTCAAGATGTTGAAGCGTCATCTCAAGACCTCGTACAACCTCACGCCCGAGCAGTATCGCGAACGTTGGGGGTTGAGCGCGGATTATCCGATGGTGGCGCCCAATTACGCTCGCCAGCGTAGCCGACTGGCGAAGCAGATCGGTCTTGGCACGTCTTCGCGCCGCTCGCCAAAACAAAAGGCGGCTTAGGTTTTCGGCGTTTCGGCGAATCCGGCCAGAAAAGTCCGCAACTCCGCGATACCGGCATTTTTCCGTGAGCTCGTAGCCAGAACTTCGGGCCGGGCCGCTCCTTGCGTGCCAAGGCTTGCCGTCACTTGCGCGATGCGCTTGGCGTGTTCGGTGACATGCACCTGGTCCATTTTCGTCAAGACGACTTGATAACTGGCGGCCGCGCGGTTGAGGAACTGCATCATGGCCAAATCATTCGCCAGGATACCGTGTCGCCCATCGAGCAGCAGGCAGACGCAGCGCAGGATATTACGTTTCTGCAGATAGTGATGCACGAGCTCGTTCCACCGGTCCTTTTCGGCGCGCGGTGCGTCCGCATGGCCGTAGCCCGGAAGATCCACAAGCATCAGCCGCTGGGCAAGATCGAAAAAGATGATTTCCTGCGTACGACCCGGCGTGTTCGATGTGCGGGCCAAATCTGAGCGATTCGTCAGCGCATTGATGAGCGAGGATTTGCCGGCGTTTGAGCGTCCAATAAACGCGACCTCAGGCAAACTGCTGGCCGGCAGATGCTGCGGGGAGGGGGCGGCCATGACAAAGCTGCAGGGCTGCATAAAAAGCTTGCGGGCCTGCTCGGAGGTTTCAGAGGATAAGTCGGCCTTCGTCATCTGGGCATATTAAGCAAAAAAAACGCTTTTTATCTACCCGTTATTTACGGTCTTGCTTAGGTAAGCCTCTGTCTGCTAATGAAACGCCGCATACAAGTACCTCAAAACGGCTGTGCGGTCGTGGCGGAACTGGTAGACGCGCAGCGTTGAGGTCGCTGTGGGAGAAATCTCGTGGAAGTTCGAGTCTTCTCGACCGCACCATAGCCTTCGTCTTTCAGGAAAGATCATGGGCTTCAATTGTGGAATTGTTGGCTTGCCGAATGTTGGCAAGTCGACGCTGTTCAACGCGCTGACAGCGACCGCTGCGGCCCAGGCGGCTAATTATCCATTCTGCACGATCGAGCCGAATGTGGGTCGTGTTGCGGTACCGGACGACCGCCTCGACAAGTTAACCGCGATCGCCCACTCGGCCAAAGAGATTCCGACGCAATTGGAATTTGTGGACATTGCAGGCCTTGTGCGCGGCGCGGCCAAAGGCGAAGGGCTTGGCAACCAGTTTCTCGCGCATATTCGCGAGGTCGACGCCATCATCCATGTTCTTCGCTGCTTCGAAGGCGGCGATGTCACCCATGTCGAAGGATCGGTGGATCCGTTGCGCGATGCCGAGACGGTCGAAACTGAATTGATGCTGGCGGATCTCGATAGTCTGGAAAAGCGGCTGGCTAATACCCAAAAGAAGGCGAAGATGGGCGAGAAGGAAGCGAAGGAGCTTCTGAGCGTCATGGAGCCTGTCATCGAGGCGCTGCAGGCGGGCAAGGCAGCCCGCACGCTCATCAAGACCTTCGATGCTGAAAAGCTGAGAACGCTTAAGCTTTTGCAACTCGTCACGGCCAAGCCCGTACTTTACGTGGCCAATGTCGGCGAGAACGACGCGGCGAACGGTAACGCCCTGTCGGAAAAAGTGATTGCGCGGGCCAGGGCCGAGGGCACGGAGGCCGTTTTAATCGCCGCCGCTATCGAATCCGAGGTCGCCGTTCTGGAACGCGCCGAGGAAAAGAAGGAGTTCCTGAACGCGCTGGGCCTCGAAGAGCCCGGGCTCAACCGCATCATTCGTGCGGGGTTCCGCCGCCTCGATCTGATCACCTTCTTTACCGTGGGGCCCAAGGAAGCGCGCGCATGGACCGTGCGCCGGGGCGCCCACGCCCCAGAGGCCGCGGGTGTCATCCATACGGATTTTGAACGCGGCTTCATCAAGGCCGAGACGATTGCCTATGCCGACTATATCGCCTTCAATGGCGAACAAGGGGCGCGGGAAGCGGGTAAGCTTCGTCAAGAAGGAAAGGATTATCTCGTGCAGGACGGCGACATCTTTCACTTCAAGTTCAACGTCTAGGCGGAATTGGCACGCCACGTCTTAGGCGTGGCAGGATGTCTCGCGGTTGTTGCCGTTGCTCGCGGCGTCCGTCTCCGAACCATAGTCAGGTCAAAGACAGAGGCTATTTGTAATCTTCGAACTTGGGCAGACCGGACGTGCTTTGATCGCCGAGTTGTTTATCGCGGTATTGGCGATAAACGCTACGCATCTGGGCGTAGAAATCGAGCGATCCGGCACGAAGCGCATCAAGGGCTTCGATATTCTGTTCGCGTCTTACAATGCCGTCCCCGGCAAAGGATGAAATCTCAAACTCGTTCTGAATGACATGGCCAGCACCGCTTGCCTGGACGACGTATTGCCAGGGCGACATAACGCTGTCGACGCCGAGACCAACGGCGTCGCGGAAATTGCTTGGGCCAAACAGGGGCAGCACCAGATAGGGGCCTGAACCCACGTCCCATACCGCGAGCGTTTGACCGAAATCGCCCGTCTGTTGATAAATGCCGGCCCAGCTGGACGCCACATCCCACATGCCGCCGACGCCGACAGTCGTATTCATGCCAAAGCGTTCGGCGGTCTTGCCCGCACGGCCGAATTCGCCTTGCAGCAGATTGTTCGCGAAAATCACGGGTTCTTTCATGTTCGATACGATGCCGGCGATCCGATCGCGGAGACCAGGCGGTATCGTCACACGATAGAGTTCGGCCAGCGGCCGCAGCAGCAAGCGGTCAAGGAAGTCGTTGACGTCGAAAATCGTCCTGTTCATAGGTTCCAGCGGATCATTCGTCGCTACATATTCAGCATGTTCAGCGGGAGTTTTCGGTACGTCCGCGCATCCGGCGAGCAATATGGGCGTGCAGAGAAGCAGCAGCGCGAAAGCCAGGGGGCGGAGATATGTCATGGGGAACCTCAGGCGAAACAACACAGAATCAATGATACGTTACTCATTTTAATCTTTATCGGGTTTAACAGGTCCTAGCAAGGCCGGAAGGATAAAGAACGTGCAAGTGAGGGAATATAGCAACGCAACGGTTAATAATTTACCCATGCCCGCCGTGCCGGGATGTGAAGAAAGTGCTAACGAGCCAAACGCGACCAACACGGTGGCGGCGCTGAAAAACACGGCGCGGGCCACGCTGGACTGTAGGGGATCAGACATGCCGGCCCGCCAATAGGACACAAAATAAATTGCATAGGAAACACCTAAGCTTAGCAGCAAGGGCAGGGCGATTATATTGGCAAAATTTAATGGCAGATCGATCGCTACGATCGTCGCCAATGTTAAGATTCCCGCAAGAATTAGGGGCGCCAACAGCAGAACCACATCCTTGACCCGGCGCAAAATCACGAACGACAGCAATGCAATTGCGAATACGGCATAGAAGCCGGCCTCAACGAAGGCGTTCGTAACCGTACGGCCCGATTCCTGTATATAGACGGGCGCCCCGGCAGCGTCGGGGGCTAGCTTGCGCACAGCGTCTGTAAACGCGCGCAGCGCCTGGTTGCTGGGCGGGCTGCCTTTCGGATAGGCCTGGACGAGGTAGCGTCCATCCGGTGTCACCCAGTCACGTTTGAGATCGTCTGTGATAGTCTCGGCCGTCACGCGTTGGGCGCCAAGGATGCGCTGCACCATCGCCAGCTTCGTTTGCATAGCGTCGACGATATCGGTGTTAAGCCGCTCCAGGACACTGGGATCGTGGCTCGCCGCTACGGCATCGAGCGCGCGGGCCAGCCGGCCGGCGGAGGCATGCTGCGCTTCGATGCCATGCAAGTCGGTAGCGACCTTTTGCATGATACCGATGACTTCCTCATCGGACGGCGCCGGCTGTGAGGACGTCATCGTGAGCGTTGCCTCCAACAGCGTTCGCGTGTCATTGATCTCCGCCAGCCGTGTGTCCTGATCGGCAGGAATGAAGCTGGCAAGCGTCATGACGTGATCGACTTCTGGCAATTTCTGAAGCTGATCGCCAAGATCCTGTGCCTCTTTGAGCGAGGGCCGCAAGATTTCAGCCTTATAAAAACCCGAATCCGGATCGTGCATGATGTCGAACAGGGTCGATACCGATTCGGTGTGCGTGTCCTTGAGGTTCAAGGGATCAAAGTCGAAACGCAGTTGGGTTGTGATGATGCCGCCGAGTAATGCGATCAGCAGGGCAAAACCCAAGACCCCCCTGCGGTTCGTGATCAGAAAGGCATCGACAGGCGCCGCCCATTTGTAGCCGATCGCTTCGGCTTCCGGCCGCGGGCGCGTGAAGGACAGAAGCGCAGGCAATAATGTCAAGTTCAGGAAGAAAGCGATCAGCATGCCGGCGCCAGCAATGAGGCCAAGTTCCGAGACCCCGCGATAGGCGGTCGGCATGAAGGAAAAAAAGCCCAGCGACGTGGAGCCGGCCGCCATCGCCAGGGGGATGGCGATGACCCGCGCGGTTCGGCTCATGGCTTCGGCGTGATTCGCCGCTTGGTAGTGCTGGTCGCGGTATCGGACGCCGAACTGAATGCCAAAATCGACGGCAATGCCAATGAACATGACCGCAAACGCGACCGAGATAAGGTTCAGTGAGCCTATGGCCGCGAGCGCAAAGGCCGTTGTCGTCAAAAGACCTACGACCAGCGTCAAAAGAATAGGCAGCACGATTCTCAAGGAGCGCAAGGCCCAGAGCAGCAACATAAAGACGAGCAAGGCCGATGCGAGCGTGGCCGTACCGGTGCCGTCCGCGACGCTCGCAAACTCCTCGTCGTTCAGGGGTACAGGCCCCGTCAGGCGTACGCGCACGCCTTTGTCCTTCGTCAAATGCAAGCTCTCGACGAGCCCACGAATGGTCTTGCTTGACGCCGCCCCAGGCTCCAGCGCTGAATAATCCAGCACCGGTTGAGCCAGTATGAACTTCCGCACTTCATGAAGGCTGGGCTTATCGCCAGCTGCGCCCATGGCCTGCCACTCCAAAACTTTGTCCTGTCCCTGAAGTGCCGCTTCGACGGTCTCGGCCGTCTTGATAAACGTGGGCTCCAGCCGCGCGTAGTCAGTTTGTCCAAAGGCCAGACCCTGCAGCATCATCTCCAGCATTTTGAAAAAGCCGCGCAAAGAGGGGTCGTGCGCAATGACGCCAAGCATCGGTTGCGCCTGGACAAGCTGCTCAAGAATGGCTGTGACTTTTTCTGCCGGTAGATAGAGCAGGCCGTTCTTCCGGAAAAACGGAATGGCATCCGGTCGCTCGACGCGTTTGAACTGCGTGGGCAGCTCGCTCAGCTTGGCTGCCAGCAGCGCGGCCGCATTCTCAGCCTCATCCGGCGTAACGCCGTCAATAACGATGACCGTGAGATCGGCCGTTTGGGGAAAAGCTTTTTCCAGTTCTGCTTCCTGCCGGCGCCATGGCAGGTCGGCCGACAGTAGCTGATTGACATCCGTATTGATTTTAAAGTGGTGAGCCGCGTACCAGGATGAAAAGCCGGCCAAAAAGACGCACGCAATAATGATACCGGCCGCAAAGCGGCGGCTCAAATCAACCAGCTGGACAATAAAGCTTACGAGCACGGCGAAGGTCTCCCGGGTTGCCATGAGGTATCAGGTATTGGGTAACAAGATAAAGAGATTTTATTCGTCAATGGGAACGGCTTAAAATCGTGCCGTAGGCAACAATCCGCGGACCTTCGCGCAACGTAAAGAGCGAGCCGGGTTGCAAAGCGTCATAGGAGATCTGCGGATAATAAATCAAGTCCAGCACAGCCGTTATTGGTTCACCCGCCTTGACCCGATGCGGCCCGCGGAAGAAAGCCACGCCGAGATAGGTTTCGGGGACCTTGTCGCCGTTCACAGCCGCTTTGCGCAAGAGCGGATCGTCCACCACCAGATGAGGGCGGTAAAGATTGCCGTTGAGCACGCCCCCGGTAAAGGGTTTGAGGCGTCCACCCTCCTCGGGCGGGAGGAACGTGACCGTGCATTCCACCTGCGGCAGACGCGTGGCCGCCGGGTTCTGCGCCACCAGTTCCGAGCCAAAATAGAACGAAAGTTCAATGTTGAGGCCGATATCAGCGGCCATTTTTAAAAGCGGCAGGGGCAGGAAATTGTTCACGTTGAAGACCAGTTTCTCGACATCCACATGGAGTCCGAAATCAAGCGAGCCGCAATCAACGCCGTCGAAGGCGAGCATCTGCTTAACTGTCTCTCCGTGCAGATCGAGAAAGTGGAGGGCCGGCTGTATTTGCTGGTCGAGCCGGGCCATGCTGTCGGCGCTTATGGGGAAACCAACGCCACCGCGCCTCTTTATCGAGGCGGGACGGCCCGGAATGGCGTCCCGAAACGTCTCCAAAAACTTCTGCGCATTAATGGCGCGGCCGGCTAAATTGATCATGCAACTCATAAGTTGTCCAAAATTCTAGGGCTGGGACTTCGTGACGTTCGCTGCCTGCCCCGTCGCCACGGCCTCCCCGAAGCTTTGCAAAGCCTGACGTAACGTCTCATCTTCAATCAGTTGAGTGCTCGCGCGAATTTGTTCGATGGCGTGCGGGTCTGCGACCGGCGCCTTATTCCGAGCTGTCGGCATTTGATACACAGGGTCCAGGGTGACGCGTGCGATGGCGTCGTAGCCAAAATATGCATTGACCCTTTGCCGAATGAGATCGGTCTTGAAGGTGAACTCCATGGCCAGCCCCTTGGGCAGGCGGACGCACAAGGTGCCGCCGCTGCGGCGTGCTTCGTTGGGCTGATGCGGAAAACTCACTTTGACAGGAGTCGTCACGCGCGCATAGTCAGGTCCAACGATCTCGGGCCAGTGCGCGAGAAGCGTGGCATACAAAGTCCAGTCCTTCCCCGCGGCACGGCGGGCAACCTGGTCAATCGACGTCGAAAGGGCGCGCGGCATATACATGAAGCGAAGTGTGTCTCCACAGTCGCAGAAAGTCAAAAAAACCCCGGTTTCCCTAGGGCGGGACGTTAAAAAGCCCCGTGCCAGAGCCTTATTGGCCTGGTACGACCGCCACAGGCGCATCCTGCCATGGCGGACGCTGCCGGGCGCCGCGGTCGATCCCTACAGGGTCTGGCTGTCGGAGGTTATGCTCCAGCAGACCACCGTTGCAGCGGTTGGGCCTTATTACCAGCGCTTCCTGCAGCGGTGGCCGAACCTTGAAAGCCTGGCTTGTGCCAGCCTCGACGACGTCCGCCAGGTCTGGGCGGGCCTTGGCTATTATCGTCGGGCCGAGGCTTTGCATGAATGTGCGCTGCGGATTGCCGAAGAATATAATGGGCAATTTCCGCGCGATGAGGCCGAATTGCTCAAACTGCCGGGCTTCGGCCCCTATACGGCGGCGGCGGTCGCGGCGATCGCGTTTGATCGTCCGGCGAACGTCGTCGACGGGAACGTCGAACGCGTCGTGGCCCGTCTGTTCGCCGTGCGTGAGCCATTGCCTCGGGCTAAGCCGCTGCTTCGCGGCAAAGCGGCCGAGCTTCTGCCGACTTCGCGTCACGGCGATTATGCGCAAGCACTCATGGATCTCGGTGCTACCTTGTGCACGCCAAGCAGCCCCAAATGCCCGTTGTGTCCGTGGAAGGTTTCCTGTCGCGCTTTTGCGCTTGGTATTGCCGACCAATTGCCTCGTCGTATCAAGCGCGAACCGCGGCCCGTCCGACGGGCGATCGCCTTCGTCCTGATCAGCGCCGATCACAAGATCTTTCTCCGCCAAAGACCTAAGGGAGGGCTGCTCGGCGGCATGATGGAAGTGCCAACGACCGCCTGGGAAACGGGGCGGATGCCCAAGCTCGCTGAAGGTTGCGCCGCGGCGCCGGCCAGGGCCAAATGGACGTTGCGTCCCGGCGTCGTGAAACATATCTTCTCGCATTTTGAGTTCGAGATCGCGGTTGCGGTAGCCAGGGTTGCCACAACGTCGGCGGGTAGCCTCGAGCGTGGGTGGAAGGGCAGGTGGGTGGCGCCTGAGCAGTTGAAACACGAGGCTCTCCCCAGCGTCATGCGTAAGATTGTAAGTCATGGGCTCAAACTGGTATAATGGTGACAGCCTTTGTCCTGATTCCTTGAATGCGGTGGTCCATGCTTAAGCGCTTCGGTCTTCTTTTTCTCTGCCTGTTCCTAACATTTCCGGCGCAGGCGGATCCGCTGCCGGCCCATGCGGACGCCGTCAAGCCTGATGACTATATCAGGCCGACATGGAGCGATCTTTTACGCACCATGGTCCGTTTCAACGCGCTCGATTTGAGCGACGATAATTTGCTCGATTCCTATGCCTCCGTCACCGAATGCGATTTGTATCAGTTCTATTACAAGGACGATTTCAAGTGGAACCAGGTTCGCAAGTCTTTGCGCGAATCCATTTCGATGAATACCCAGACTTTTCCCGTCTACTACCGCTTCGATAGCGAAGTTTTGCTGGACCGCTATGACTTCCAGAACAAGGTCTACCGCTTTCAAGAAAAGTCAGTTATCCGCAACGTTAATCTGTTCCGCATTTATGACGTGCAAGGCTCGCCCTGCGGCGACCCCGCCAGCCAGTATATGCCGCGCTCTTTTCAGGCTGCCTCCGACACCACAGTCAACCTGAATGGCCTGCCGCTGGCGCCGGCCGATGCGCAGGCACTATTGCGCCAGATGAATGACGACAAAAACTACGATCGAGTCCTGTTCATGCGCGTCAATATGACGGTCACCTATATCGGCCGCCTGCATAAGGAGATCACCGATCTTGGGGTCAATGGGAAACGCGCAATCTATTTCCAGAACAAGGACACCGACCCGCATGTCGTTAAGTTGGATGTACGGTTGGATTCGGTGGCTTTTTATGAAGACCAGGATAAGACGAAGCTGGTTTACACATTTAAACCGGAGCTATGACTTTTCCGATCTTCGCCGATGTCGTGAAGCCGGACTTCCGTCCTGAGGCGGGTCGTAAGTTTGTACTGCAGTCCGGCTTCCAGCCCGCCGGCGATCAGCCCCAAGCCATTGCCGGCCTCGTCGAGGGCGTGCAGCGCAAGGATCGCGACCAGGTGCTGCTGGGCGTCACGGGCTCGGGCAAGACTTTTAGCGTTGCCCAGGTCATTCAGGAACTGCAGCGCCCGGCGCTCATCCTAGCGCCCAACAAAACCCTGGCGGCTCAGCTTTACGGGGAATTCAAAACTTTTTTCCCAGACAATGCCGTGGAATACTTCGTCAGTTATTACGACTATTACCAGCCCGAGGCCTACGTCGCGCGCACGGACACCTATATCGAAAAAGACGCGATGATCAACGAACAGATCGACCGTATGCGCCATGCCGCTACGCGCGCCTTGCTCGAAAGGGACGATGTGATAATCGTCGCTTCCGTCTCCTGCATTTACGGCATTGGTTCAGTCGAGACCTATCAGGGCATGGTCGTCACGCTGGCGAAGGGTCATATCATTCCGCGATCCCAGCTTCTGTCCGGATTTGTCGAGCTGCATTACCGTCGCAACGACATCGGTTTCGGGCGGGGTGACTTTCGTGTGCGCGGGGACACGGTAGAGTTGTTTCCGGCCCATTTGGAAGACCGCGCCTGGCGATTCATACTGTTTGGCGACGAAATCGAGCAGATCGTTGAGATCGACCCTTTGACAGGGGAAAAGGGCGCCACTTTGGACGCCGTCAACGTTTACGCCAACAGCCATTATGTGACGCCGAAGCCAACGCTCGCGCAGGCGATCGAGCAAATCAAGATCGAGCTCAAGGCGCAATGCGCCACGTTTCTCGCCGAAGGGAAGTTGCTCGAGGAGCAGCGCTTGAGGGAACGTACGACCTTCGACATCGAAATGATGGCCGCGACAGGGACTTGCTCGGGGATCGAAAACTATTCGCGTTACCTGACGGGCCGCCCGCCGGGCGCGGCACCGCCGACCTTGTTCGAATACCTCCCGGAGAATTGCTTGCACTTCGTCGACGAGAGCCATGTGATGATTTCACAGCTGCAGGGCATGTACAAAGGCGACTACGCCCGCAAATCGACCTTGGCCCAGTTTGGCTTTCGTCTGCCGTCCTGCGTCGACAACCGACCGCTCAAATTCGAAGAGTGGGACACGATGCGGCCGCAGACAATCTTCGTTTCCGCGACCCCCGGAACCTGGGAGCTCGAGCGTACCGGCGGCGTGCTGATCGAGCAGACCGTGCGCCCGACGGGTCTCATGGACCCGCCTGTGATCATTCGATCCACGGATAAACAGGTCGATGATCTGCTGTTCGAGGTGCGTGAAACGGTCAAGAAAGGATTACGCGTCTTAGTTACCACGCTGACCAAGAAAATGGCTGAGGCGCTGACCGAATATATGACCGAGGCGGGCGTAAAGGTTCGCTACATCCATTCAGACGTGGAAACGCTTGAACGTATTGAGATCATTCGTGATCTAAGGCTGGGAGCTTATGACGTGCTGATTGGTATCAACCTTTTGCGCGAAGGGCTGGATATTCCCGAGTGCGGTCTCGTGGCCATCCTCGACGCCGACAAGGAAGGTTATCTGCGCTCACGGACATCCTTGATCCAGACCATCGGGCGCGCGGCCCGTAACGTCGAGGGCCGGGCTATCCTGTACGCGGACAAGATAACGGCGAGCATGCAGGCGGCTCTCGATGAAACCGACCGTCGCCGCGAACGGCAGCAGATCTACAACGCCACGCATGGCATCACCCCGGAAACGATCAAGAAGTCGATCGGCGATGTTATGGCCTCGGTCTATGAGCGTGACCACCTGACGATTCAGGCGGGTTTGGCCGAGGAGTTGTCCCTAGCTGGCAAAGATCTCCGTAGCCATATCCGCGATCTCGAAAAGCGCATGAAAACGGCCGCCGGCGATCTGGAGTTCGAGGAGGCGGGGCGATTGCGTGACGAAATCCGTCGCCTTGAGGCGATGGAGCTGGAAATCGACACAGGTGTGCCGACCCCCTCCGGTATGGCGGGGCCACGTTCCGGCAAACGCGGCAAAAGCCGCTAGGCCCTTTCCCGGCAAAACTTGTCACCGGTTTCGACTCCGGGCATGATGCCGATTCCAATCGCTTTGTGAAAACACGGAAATAAAAAATGGAATCCGGCACGCCTGATACCGCCGCCACTCTCAGGCGGCTCCAAGACAAGGTGGAATTGCTGGATAGCCTATTGCGCCGCATGACCGAACAGACGGTCGCGCTGTCTCAGCACGTACTTGAGCGGGCCAAAATGGATGAGGCTCGCGCGAAAAGGGACGACGTGCGCATGGCGATGTTGGAAGCCCAGCGGGTCGTTCAAATGCTGAGCCGCGCTTCGCATTTCTACCCAAAATCCCGCACGGTCGTGTTTGTCGGCCGTAGTTATTTTGGCGATAATATTAAATACGCTTATCTGGCCTTTCGTGAAATCGCAGAAAGCCACAACATTCGCTGCCTGTTCTTGCCCTATGATGGGCCCCAATATGAGCAGTTGACAGCCGCCGGCCTCGCTTGCCTCCACCCCGAAGTCTCGCGTTGGTCGCAAGAGGACGCCAAGCTTTTGCTGGGCGCCGCTGTGGCCGTGATCTGCGACAATTTTCACGCCCATTCCGGCCTGAGCCCCATTCCGTTTGCGCTCCTGCAAGGTGCACGAACGGTCCAGCTATGGCATGGCATTCCGCTCAAGGAGATCGGGCTGCAGCACATTTTTTCGCCAGGCGGCAACCATACGTTGCTTTCGGAACTGCTGGGCTCCTGCGGCCATTTCGACGCGTTCGTAGGGCCCGGAGCTTCAACGGAAGCCGAGTGGCGCCGCTGGTTCGCGTTCGACCGGTACGCGCCGCTCGGCTATCCGCGTAACGACGTTCTTGTGCGCGAAGCGACGGCAGCGGATCTTTTAAATGTCGATCAGGAAAGTTACCGTCTTGTACGGGAAGCTCGCCGGGAAAAGCGGCCCGTCATCATCTATGGCCCGACCTTCCGCGACCATATGGGCCCTGACTGGTTCGAGCCTTCCGGCGTCATCGGCGTTGCGATGCAATGCCGCGCGCAAGGTTATGAGTTTTTAATCAACTTGCACCCGTTTGAGCAGGGGGCGGTGCCCGAGCTTCGGCTGCGCTATCCGCAGTTGCGTTTCATGCAGCCGGATACGGATATTTATCCTGTGCTGAAATATGCCGATGTTTTTGTGACCGACTATTCCTCGCTCGCTTTTGACATCCTTCACGCCGACTGTCCTCTCGTATTTTACCGTCCGGACCACGCCGCTTACATGAAGCACGCAAGGGCTATGTTACCTGGCCGCGAAGACTACACGCCTGGGGACGTCGTTCACGATCCGGAAGGTCTGACCACGGCGATCGGGCGGGCGGTCCTGGCCGCGGGTCACCCGCAAGGTGACCCCTTTCGGGAAGCACGGCATGCGCTGCGCCGCAAGCTCTTCGAGGATCATGACGGGGCGGCCGGCCGGAGGGTCGGGGAATTGATCAAACAACAGATCGATCTGGCCGAGCGCGCGGCCTCAGCAAAGACCTTTGAAGGATAGTCTGCCATGCAACCTGCCCGGCGCACGAATCCCGTTCGGCTCCTCCTGCCACGGCTGGCCCTTGCAGGCCTGATCCTTGCCCTGTTTTCACCATGCATTGAGGCGCAGGCCACCGACAGGCCACCCGTTCCGGCCGATCCCATTATCGGCCTGTGGTACACGCAAGAACATGATGGCGGCATCGAATTTTATAACTGCGACCAGGACATTTGCGGCCGGTTTTACTGGATAAAAGATGACGAAAAGAATGGCGACCGCTCGCGCGATACCAAAAACCCGGATCCAGGGAAACGGCAGACACCCTTGTGCGGCATGCAGTTTATGGGTGGCTTTCGGCCCGACGGGCACGGGCACTACGCCAATGGGTGGATTTATAGCCCTCATCACGGCGCCAATTTCAACGCCGAAATGAAGCTGATCGATCATGAGACCTTGGAGTTGCGGGGCTATATGCTTTTCCCATTCTTGGGTGAAAGTCAGACATGGACAAGAGCGGCAAAATTGCCTAAATGTGCGCCCGATCAGAAATCGGGACGTTAATGGATCACGCGATTATTCTGACAGGCGCGGTCTTATTGGCCGCCTTAGCCTTTGACTTCGTCAACGGATTTCATGACGCGGCTAATTCCATAGCTACAATTGTAGCGACCCGGGTCCTCAAGCCGGGCCACGCGGTTCTGTGGGCTGCCCTGTTTAATTTCACCGCCCTTTTTCTGTTCGGAACCGGCGTCGCAAAGACCGTCGGCAGCGGCATGATTGCGCTGGATAGCGTAACGCTGGTCGTCATCCTTTCGGGTTTGATCGGCGCTATTCTCTGGGGCCTTTTGACCTGGTGGTTCGGCCTGCCGACGAGTTCCTCGCACGCGCTGCTCGGCGGCTATGCGGGTGCGGCCATGAGCAACAGCGCCTTCCGCCACGGACTTGCGGCCCTATATGATCCGATTGTGCCGCAGGGCTGGGAAAAGACGCTGATCCTTATCGTCGTCGCTCCGGCTCTGGGACTTATTATGGGGCATGCGCTGATGAAAGGCGCGCAATGGGCGCAGACCTATATGCCCAAAAAATATGCGGGCCAGATCTTCAAGGCTCTTCAGCTTCTGTCCTCGGCCTTTCTCAGTCTCATGCACGGCAGCAACGACGCGCAAAAAACTGCCGGCATCATGGCCGGCGCCTTAGTGGCGGGAGGATATTTCAAGGAGTTCACGATTCCTTACTGGGTCCTCTGCACCTCTTACGGCATGTTGGGGTTGGGTACATTTTTTGGCGGTTGGCGCATTGTCGATACACTCGGCAAGAGGCTGACGCGGCTGCGTCCGAATGGCGGGTTCTCAGCTGAGACCGCTGCCTCACTCTCGATCCTTATGGCGACTCTTTTAAGCCTGCCGGTGTCGACGACGCATGTCACAACGGGCGCGATCCTCGGCGTGGGCGCAGCGCAAAATCCGAGGACCGTGCACTGGACCGTGGCCGGCCGCATTTTGCGAGCTTGGATTCTTACGATTCCTGCCGCGGCCCTCATGGGCGGCACGGTCATGTGGCTTGCCGCCTTGTGCGGGGGCTAACTAAATCGCCTTTTCCAGCACAGAGCCGAGGCGCTTACCGAACTCCGCGATATCGGTGGGGCTTTCGCCATCGAGCAGCTTGGCCTGATCAAACAAAAGCCAGGCCACCTCCTTCAGCGCGTCCGCCGCACCGTTGTCGTTGGCGCGAGCCGCCATTTTGCTGATGAGCGCGTGATTGGGGTTCAGCTCAAGAATACGCGTGCTGGGCGTGTGGATCTGGTTGTGCTGCTTGAGGAAACGTTCGAGGTGAATATCGAGGTCGTTTTCATCAGCCACGAGGCACACAGGGCTGTCCGTCAACCGGTCGGAGCCCCTGACATCCTTCACGGCGTCGCCGAGGGTGAGTTTGACGAGCGCGATCAGGGAGGCGAGTTGATCCGGTTTGACTCCGTTGTCTTTGGCTTTGGCCGTTTCGGATTCGGCCGATTTGATTTTGCCGAGATCCATGCCGGCCCGGGTGATCGATTTAAAGGCCTTGCCTTTATACTCGGCGACCGAACCGGGCCAGAAATCATCGACCGTGTCGGTCAACAACAGGACCTCGACTCCTTTCGCCTTGAAACCCTCGAGATGCGGGTTGCGCATCAGTTTCTCGGCGCTGTCGCCGCAAATGTAAAAGATGGCGTCTTGGCCTTCTTTCATGCGCTCGACATACGCATCAAGCGAGGTCAAACCTCCGCCGACGGAAGAAGCAGCCCGCACAAGCTTGAGGAGGTCGGCGCGATGTTCGGCGTCCTCGTAGAGGCCTTCTTTCATGACAGCGCCGAAATTGGTCCAGAACTTTTCGTAAGCGCCCCCATCCGTCTCGGCTAATTTCGTCAGATCCGCGAACACGCGTTTGGTAACGCCTTGACGGATTTTCGCTATCATGGGGTTGTTCTGCAGCATCTCGCGGCTGATATTCAGCGGCAGATCCTCGCTGTCGATAACGCCGCGCAGAAAGCGCATCCATGGCGGCACAAGACCTTCCGCATGGTCGGTTATGAAGACGCGCTTGACGAACAGCTTCACGCCGTGATGCCGTTTCGGATCAAACAGATCATAAGGTTTGGTGCTCGGCACAAATAGCAGGCCGCGATATTCGGTCTTTCCTTCGACCTGCCAGTGAATGGTCAGAGCTGGTTCATCGAACGCATGGGCAATGTGGTGGTAGAATTCTTTATATTGATCCGCCGTAATCTCGTTTTTCGGACGCAGCCAAAGCGCCGAGGCCCTGTTGACCGGTTTGTCCTCGCCGTCCAGCAGGATGGGGATGGCGATATGATCTGAATATTTACGGATGATAAAACGCAGGCGTTCCGCCTCCAAAAATTCATCTTCACCTTGCTTGAGATACAGCACGACCTCCGTGCCGTGATGGGCCTTGTCATCGTCCTCGACGCCAAACTCGCCTCGACCGTCGGAGCGCCAGCAAAAACTTTCCTTGGTTCCAGCCTTGCGCGACTTCACTTCTACCATCTGCGTGACCATAAAGGCCGCATAGAAACCGACACCGAATTTGCCAATCAGATTGATGGCTTCTTTCTTGTCGTCGCCCTTGGCGTCCATAGCCTGTTCGAGAAAGCGCGAGGTGCCGGAACGCGCGATGGTGCCGAGATTCTCGATCATTTCGTCTCGGGTCATGCCGATACCGTTATCGGAGACCGTGATCGTGCGGGCCTTTTTATCGATGCTGATGCGTATGGCGAAGTCGGATGCGCCTTCGAGCAGTTCCGGGGCCGTGAGGGCCTCATAACGCAACTTATCGCAAGCGTCGGACGCGTTGGAGATAAGTTCGCGCAGGAAAATCTCTTTTTCGCTATAGAGCGAATGGACGACGATATCGAGCAGGCGGCTAACTTCCGCGCGGAAAGGCATCTGGGTCGACGACATGGGCAATTCCAAGAATGTTAGGGTTTATCTCAGCCTGAATATGGTATGCCCGCGGTAGGGTTGCAAGGGGAGTAGGGTTGGCCCCAGAGGCTAGAGAACGCCCTATCTCCCCTCTATAATGAAACTCTAAGCCTTTAGCCCTTCATCCTTGGCCAAGGAGTTCAGCGGGCTGGGCTGTGACAGGCCTGATCTAAAAGAGGTACCCGTGACGATAAGCGGCAAGCGACCTTACAGTTACCGTGACGACCCCGCCATTCCTGCGTTTCCGGATGACAAGCCTCTCTTTATTTTTGACGGCGTCTGCGTCTTGTGTTCTGGGCTTGTTTTGAGGCTCATCCGCAGTGGCAAGGGCGATCGGTTCCGGTTCGCTTCAGCCCAGTCGCCCCTCGGAAAAGCCCTCTATCAGCATTTCGGCGCCGTGATGGACGAGACCTATCTTTTGATCGATCAAGGACAGGCCTATGAGAAGTCGGCCGGATATTTGCGCACGACAGAGAAGCTGGGCGGGTGGTGGCTGGCGTTAAAAGTCCTCTACCTCGTGCCACGCACTTGGCGCGACTGGGTTTACGATATCGTGGCCCGCCACCGGTATAAATGGTTCGGCCGGACGGGGTATTGCGCAATTATCCCGGCGAGCTACAAGGACAAGCTTTTGTCCTGATCACATGTTTTGTTTGAGCCAGTGGCCGATGCGGCCGAGCTTGTGCCCACCTATGGTGAATTCGCCGAAGCGGCTGCCAGCGGATTGCTCGGGCTGCATGGCGGCGGCGAGAAGCCCCGCCGTGGTCGCGAAAGCAGGGCCGGATGTGGCTTCCGCCAAGCCCGTGATAAACCCGGTCTTGGCCCGGCCGCTGGCTCGGCTGACGCGTAGAGGGCGGCCGAGACGGACCTGTTTATCGAGAACTTTTTGCGCCAGTTCACGCACGCCCGGCAGTTGACTGGCGCCGCCGGTCAATACCACTCGCCGGCCGGCGACCTCCTGAAAGCCGCTCTTGTCCATGCGGGCCCGCACAAGTTCAAAAATCTCCTCGATGCGCGGCTGGATGATGTTCACAAGGTGCGATTTCGGCACGTGGTTGGCGTTCTCCGGCGTCTCTTCGCCGATTTGCGGCACGTCGATGATCTCACGGCTGTCCATCGCGCTGACGATGGCATTGCCGTAAAGGGTTTTCAGGCGCTCCGCATGCGCCAGCGACGTCGTCAGGCCGCGCGCCACATCGTTCGTAACATGCGCGCCCCCGATCGGTATGCCGTCGGTGTGGACAGTATGGCCATCGAAGAAAACCGCGAAGCTGGTCGTTCCGGCGCCCATATCGATCACAAGGCTGCCGAGGTCTATTTCGTCCTCGACGAGGCAGGCAAGGCCGCTCGCATAAGGTGCGGCAATCAATCGTTCGACCTCGAGATGGCATCGTGCGATGGCAGTGATCAGGGTGCGAACGGGGCCGAACGCGCCTGAAACCAGATGGATATGCGCGTGCAGCGCGTGACCGATCATACCGATGGGATCGCGGATTCCCCGCTGGTTATCAAGCGCATAACTGACAGGAAATGCGTGAATGAGCTCCAAAGCATGTCCTTGCGCGTCCTCCGGAACCATCGTCTGCCCCTGCGCCATGATGCGTTGCAGATCGCTGTCGTTCACTTCACGCCCGCCGAGCGGCAGTTCGATGTTGACGGTCTGGGACAAGAGTTGGGCGCCCGATATATTCACGACGACGCGATCGATGGTCTCGCCCGCCATCTGCTCAGCCGTCGCGACCGTGGAGCCAATTGCGTTTTGCAGGGCCTCGATATTGGCAACCGCTCCGTTGCGCATGCCTTCGGCGAGCTGGTGCCCGATACCGGTCACGCGCGGCGGACCGTCGTCGTCGATTTTGGCGATGAAGCACGCGATCTTGCTCGAGCCGATATCGAGCGCAGCGATGGATTCGCTCTGCGCGTTACGCTTCTTGCCGACGAGCCACTGGGTTATGGGGGTCACAGGATTCACAGACGCATATCTCCTTCCGGATGAGAGGACGCCGGATGGGGGGATTCGATTATGAGCCGGTCGGGCAGGCGCAAGTCAATGGCGGTGATATCGCGTTCGAGGATTTTCTTCGTGGTAATGAGGTCCGACAGCATGTGCAGCGCCGCCACCATATTGGTTTCTGGCAGTCTTACGATGATCTTCGGCTGAAGATGTAAGTCCCACCGCCGGGCGCCCACGCGAACGGCGGCAGTCATTTTGTCGGCGATCGACGGGAAATTCTTGAGGGCATCAAACAGGTTTCTGGTTTCCGGGGGCGCGTCCGCGCCCACGACGAGAGGAAGATCGCCGAACTGCTCGAGGGGGGCGTCCGGAAGCTCCTCGCCATGGGTGTCAATGACAACCGTTCGCCCTTCATGTTGCCAACGCGCCAGCGGTTGGCGCTCCGAAAGGCGTATATAAATGAGGTCCGGTAAATGCCGCTCGACGATAACCGCGGCCACCCATGGCAATTTGGCGATGCGGGCCTGCGCGGCCGCAGGATCGAAGCTCAGGATCGGATCGTCCTGGGCGACACCGAGCGCACCGTACAGCGCGTCTTTATTGGTTTGCTGCCGGCCTTCGACGGTGATGTCGCGCACTGCAAAGCGCGCTTTCTGCGTCATATGCAGGCTTGCCTGCACAAGATGTTCCGCTTGCCGCTGGGGCCAGCCCATGTGCCAGGCCCAACCAGCGCCGCCGAGGACCAGCATGACCGAGCCCAGCAGCGCGCCCAAGCGCATCATGAAGGCGAAGGGGGTCATTTCCTTCGGCCGCATGCGAACGGCTCGGGGAGAGTTCTGCGTCACGCTGCCGCGAAGAGGGGGGCGGGATTTGCGTCTCATGCTGAGGAATGTAGCTCCGATTGTTCAAGGCGTCATCTTCCGCGTGGCAGGCCGGGAAGTTTGGTGTCGAAACAGGGCGGATGTTAGCTGGCGTGCTTTGAAGAGGGGACGGACTTGGTCTGACGGGCGATGCCGAATTCCACGAGCTTCGACAGGAAGGCCCGGGGATAAAGCGGCGGGGTCTCGGCGAGAGCCTGATGAAAAATGACTGTCGACGCGGTAAGCCCGGGCAGGCTATTTGCCTCAATCACCATGGTTTCGTTGCTGCGGGTATTGAAGAATATGTCGATGCGCGCGTAGCCCTCGATGCCAAGAGCCTTTGCGGCCGTCTCAATCTTCGTCTTGATCAGAGCGACCTGCTCTGGTGCGACGAGGCTTTCGGGTGGGGGTGTCAGGTTAATGCCCGTGCCGCCCTGAAATTTCTCCTCGAGTGATAAAATGGCGTCTTGCGCGACCGTGATGCTTGGCGAGAGCGAATGATAGATGCCGTTGCGCTCAAGCACGCCCACCGTCAGTTCGATCCAGCCCAGTTTCGGCGTGTGGATCAGTTCGAGGTTCTCGGCTCGAATACCGTCAGTGACGATAAACGGCTCGAGGATGAGATCGTCCGGTTTAAGCGGCAACTCGATCGCCTGGGGCTGAAGGGAAAGTGTGCCAGCCGGTAGAACATCCTTCGCATCCTTCAGGGCGCGCAAATAGATGTCGAGTTCTGCCTCGGATCGCAACCGCACGACGCCTGCCGAGCACCCATCCGCCTGCGGCTTGATCAGTATATCTTCGGTCCCGAACTGCAGGGTGGCACGACGCCAGAGATCGCTGGCCGAGGGAGCGTTATCCATTTGAAAGTGAATTTTAGCCGCCGACGTCAATTGGGCGTCAAGGCAAGCGCGGACGAGCTCCCCGGTCGCCCCTTTGTCCATGCAGAGACGCGAGGCATCTGGGCCAGAACCGTTATACGCCAGGCCATGACGATCTAGTTCCGTTTGGACCGTGCCGTCTTCACCTTCGCCGCCATGCAGCGCTATGAATACGAAGGCGTTCTCCGCCTTGGCTTCTTCGCAGAACTGCTCGAAGGTGAGACGGCGCGGCATGAAGGTGGCATTGGCAGGCATGGGCGGCAAACCTAGCCGTTGGCGCAGCGGCGGCGTCAGAGTTTTCAGGCGCGCTGTGATCTGGTCGGCATCCGCGCAATGTGTAAGGATTTCCTCAACGGTGTGGTTGAGTGTGTAACCGTAAGGCAAGTGCCAGACAACCCGTCCCGCGGCGAGGATATAGGGCTCCGGCCTGAAATCTTCTGTATGCAGCAGTTTCAGCCAAACATTCGTTCCGGACATCAGCGACACTTGACGTTCCGCCGTCGTGCCGCCGAACAGAACGCGGACCTTTTGGGCGTCACGCTTTTTAACCAGCGGATTCTCTTCGTGGGCGATGGCGTAGCGCTGGGCGGCGCGCGTCACCACTATCCGCAAAACGTCGCCGTGCGTCAGGCCGATACGGCTGCCTTGGATGAACAGGAAGCTGTTCTGCTCCATGCCAGATATCGGATTGAAGTCGGAAAACACGACGCGGCCATCGCTCAGGAGCCACCCGTCGAGGCGCGCAAAATCGCGCATGCCGAAAAAAGAGAACAGGACTTCAGAAGCCTTTTGGATCTGACCCGTAACCACGTCGTTGAACCGCGGCGGGCAGTGGTATTCGACGTGGCAGGTCGGCAAATACTTGTGTCTGAAACTGAAAATGTCGCCACCGGTCAGGTTGATTTCCGTCGGTATGAGGGCGACGGGCTGGCCCTGCGCGTTTTCCAGCACGACCACCGTGAATTCCTGACCCTCGCAGTAAGGCTCCAGGATAGCCTCGTCGCTGAATTTGCGGGCGAAGATCTCGTCGGCTTTCTGCAAGGCTTCGAAGGGCGTGTGCACGGTCGCGACGCCGAGACTGGAGCCGCCGGCCGAGGGCTTCGTGACAGCTTTCGTGATATGATTGCGCAAAAAGAAATCCGCCACTTTTTGGGCGCGGAGGGCCGCGGAATCGTCCGCGCGCAAGCGGCAGTTGGGCAGAGCCGCGAAGCCGTGCTGGGCCATATGGCGGTTGGCTACAGCCTTGTCGAACATAAGACGGCAGGTACTGCTCGACGACCCTACAAAAGGGATATTGTTGTCTTCGAGAAAAGCCTGCAGCCCTCCGTCTTCGCCGTAGGCGCCGTGAATGACAGGAAACACGAGATCGGTCTTGCGGCACTCACCGATGAAGGCGGCCTCCGTCAAGGGGGAGGCGGCCCGCTTGAGTTTAAAATCGAAATCGGAAGGTGTGTTGGAATAGAGCTGGACCGGTGACAGGCGGTAGAAGTTCCGCTCCATGTCGCAATAAAACGGAACGATTTCCCAACCGAGCGGTGAAAGGTGGTCCATGACCGAGCGCGCGGAGTTGAGCGAGATCCCGCGTTCGGCCGACGGGCCTCCGCAAATGACGGCAAGACGCATGTGAACGATATTCTCCGCTGAGGATGTGGGGGCGAGGCGGCGCTATAGTACTGGTAAAACACCTTGTTTTTCAAAGCTTTTCTGGGCAGTATCGGGGACGAGGAGAGCCGACATAGTTTATTAAGACATTCAGGCAATATTTAAGCGCGATATCTAAGGTGAGATAAAGTCCCAGCTCATGGAAAATGATACGAAAACACTTGTGGCGGCAGATTTTGTTCCGCTCAATATCTTTGAGGGCCTGTATCCGATTGAGGTGGATTTGGTCTATGCCAAAAAGGACCACCCTAACAATCACTTCCCGGGACTTTATGATCCGTCGGCTCAATGGCTTTGGGTCCACAAAGACCTGGTGAGGCCGTCGCTGCTCACAGCGCTCATTTGTGAAAGCCAGCACGGTTGGACGCTGACGGCCCATGATTGCCTCCGCCCCGTCGAAGCGCAGGAGAAAATGGCCGTTTACGGCTATCCGCCCGATTTGGTTTCGACACCGGGCACTGGCGCGCATCCGCGCGGCGCATCCATGGATTTTCTGCCTCGTGGCGTCGATATGGGAACGCCTTATGATTTCTTCGCCAAAGATCTGAACGATAATCCGGCCGCCCGCAATGCCAAGATGTTTCCGGGACGCTCTGAGGCCGAAGCCCTCGCTATCGTGGAACGGCGTCAAAATTTCGAGAATGCCGTCCTAAAGGGCGCGGCCGCTTTTGGTCAGGAAATCTTGCCCTTGCAGCAAGAATGGTGGGATTTTCGCTTGAAGGACGGTCGGTCGGAGCGCCTGCCGGGCGCCACGTATTGGGGCGACTTTTCGCCCGTATACGAGCGGGACCTGCCTGGCTATATGAGGCTTGTCGGCAAGCCAGATCCCGTGCCGGAGCCGATCATGATCGGGTGGCAGGAAATAAGGGCCGTGATCGACCGGGATGTGCGCGAAAAAGCTATTGAGCTTGGGCTCTACCGCAACGCGGCCAGTCCGCGGGTGGCACCCCCCAGCCTGCGCGCATGACATTCCGTAAAGGTTAACGCAATACGGCACGCCTGGAACGGCTGACGGCCCAAAAACACTAAGGAATCTTTACATCAGGCACGGGAATGTCGCTTGAAACCAACATCAAATTAGCCTACTCAGGCCGCCATAACCTTTTGGGAGGATTTTATGTCCGTTTTCACACGCCGGGATTTTTTAAAGGCCGCTACCGCAACGACTGTTCTAGCTCTGGCCGACACTTCTATCTTGGCACAGGATTCCCTGGCACCCAAACCCGGCATTACGGTCGGCGTCTGGGAAGTGCCCGCACCGGGCTTCGGCATGGGTGGCGATAAGTCCAAACCCGGCGTTTTGGGTTTTGCGAAGAAAAAATTAAAACAGGCCGCTGAAGCCACGAAACAAGGCATAGGTCTTGAGCATTTCGCTCACACTTTCCTCAATGTCACGGATCAAAAAGGCCAAACCTTCGTCGTTCACGCTCTTCCGATGGATACACTCAAACATGAGCCGCGCGACTTCAAAAACTTCGACGCGGCCGTCATGGAAGTCGTGGTGATGACGCAAGCGGAAAGCGAGCAGCTTTACAATAAGCTCACGACCGGTTGGAACCACAGCTATGATCGTATCTTGCCGCAGCCTTTAGCCAATCTCGAAAGCAAGCCGATCGCTGAATCTTTAGGCAAGATTTTGGATGTGGCCTTGGCGGTCAATCAAAAGAAAATGCCGTTCCCGGCGACGCCGCTCGACCGAACTGAAACGACCAACGATAACCCCTTCACCGCAGCAGCGCTTGCCAAGCTGGGGTTGAGCCGGCCGGAAAAGTCGCCCGAACTGGCGGCGCTGTTTTCTCCGACCATGCTCGTGCCTGGCGCGAACCGCGGCTTGCTGTTGGAAGCCGGGTTCCAGACCATCCCACCCATCCTTGAGACCGTCGGCAGAGCTGCGCCGGCCGAAACAGTCGTAGCGACGTTCAAAACCATGAACGCAGCGAATGCAGGCCCCTCGGTGCCCGAGGTAAGACCGCCGGCGGCCGAAGCACCGCAACTCAAAAAGTAATCGGCATCCTTAAGGAAGTTTTTGCCTGCGACCGGTTATGCCGCTAGTATCGCCGCATGACACAAGCCGATGCCGTTCAACGGCCTAACTCCTATCGCGGCGGCCCCGACGAAACGGGCCATTTCGGTGCCTTTGGTGGCCGCTTTGTCGCTGAAACGCTCATGCCGCTCGTGCTGGCCGTTGGAGAGGCTTATGCCGCTGCGAAGGTCGACCCCGCATTCCAGGAAGAGCTTGATTACTACCTCAAGCATTTCGTTGGGCGTCCTTCGCCGCTGTTCTTAGCCAAGCGCCTGACCGACTACTGCGGGGGGGCAAAAATCTACTTTAAGCGCGAGGACCTCAATCATACCGGCGCGCATAAAATCAATCATTGTATCGGCCAGATCCTCTTGGCGCGGCGTATGGGAAAGACCCGCATCATTGCTGAGACCGGTGCCGGCCAGCACGGCGTGGCCACGGCCACTGTAGCTGCGCTCTTTAACATGCCTTGCGTCATCTATATGGGCGAGGTGGATATCGAGCGCCAAAAACCAAATGTTTTCCGCATGCATCTGCTCGGCGCGGAGGTTCGG